>JAVCCG010000059.1 GCA_030765605.1 Candidatus Alcyoniella australis | reverse complement strand
GATCACCGAGTTCAACCTCAAGAAGCCGCTGGCTAAAACACGCAGTTCTCCGCATCGCCCACCGACGGCGAGAGCAGCATCGGCAAGGGCAAATCGCGGATCTGCGCCCGCAACACGATCGTCGATGGCAGTCGCGCGCTGAGCGTTGATTTCGGCGACGCGTTGCGCGGCGAGATCGTCTATCGCGAGCCGGGCAGCGGCGTTTCGACCGCCAGCCGCCAGTCGATGTTCGGCTTTCACTACACCTACAAATCCGCCGGACTGCCGATCGAGGGCAAGGTGACGGTCAACGGCGAGGAGTACGTGTTTTCGAAAAACGCCCTGGCGCTGCTGGACTGGACCGCCTCGACCCCGCCGCGTCAGACCGCGTGGAACTGGGCCGCGGGTGTGGGCCACGACGACGAGGGCAATCCGATCGGCATCAACTTCAGCACCGGGCTGATCGCAGCGGGCTACACGCAAAACGCGGTTTGGATTAGTGGCCATCCGCAGATGCTGGTCGGCGTCAACTTTGATTACGATCAACGCGACGTACTGGGCAAACCCTGGCACGTGTACTCAGTGGACCACGTTGTTGATTTGACCTTCCATCCCGACCTCGAACGCTTCGAGGACGTCAACCTCGGGATGGTGGCCAGCTCGCTGCACCAGCCGTTCGGCAAGTTCGAGGGCACGATCAAGGTCGGCGGTAAAAAAACAGAGGTCAGCCTGTTCGGCTTCTGCGAGGAGCACTACGCCAAGTGGTAGGCATGAATCAGGCGCATCAGTGAAAATCGACCTGCGCTACGGCCGCGACGGCTACGAGCTGCACCTGCCCGACGAGTGGGACGTGCGCGTGCTGCGCAAACCGCCGCTGCCCGTGCTCGACGATCCGCTGCATGCGCTGGAGCAATCCCTGGAGCAACCCGACGGCGGCGAGCCGCTGAGTGCGGCGGCGCGCGGATGCAGCAGCGCCTGCATTTTGGTCTGTGACATCACGCGGCCCGTGCCCAACGGGCTGATTCTGCCGCTGCTGATTCGCCGATTGCTCGATTACGGCATGGCCCTGGAACGGATCACGATCCTGATCGCCACGGGCCTGCACCGCCCGAACCTCGGCGCGGAGCTGGCCGAGCTGATAAACGATCCGTGGGTGCTCGAACACGTGCGCATCGTCAACCACGACGCGCGCGACCACGAGCAGCACACGGACCTGGGCGCGACCGACGCGGGTACGCCGATTATGCTCGACAAGCGTTTGGTCGAGGCCGACCTGCGCATCGCCGTGGGCCTGGTCGAGCCGCACTTCATGGCCGGCTACAGCGGCGGCCGAAAACTCGTGGCGCCCGGCGTGGCCCACGAGCGCACCATCACACGCCTGCACAGCGCGCAGCTGCTTGAAGATCCGCGCGTGACCAACTGCAACATCAACGACAATCCGCTGCATGGCGAGCAGCTCCAGATCGTGCGCAAGCTCGCGCCGCTCTACGCCATCAACACGGTGCTCGATGAGGAACGCCGGGTTTGCCTGCTCAATTTCGGCGAGGTCGAACGCAGCCATGCGCGGGCCGTGGAGTTCGTCCGGGCCCACGCCGAGCTGTTGATTCACGAGCGCTTTGCCAATGTGGTCACCACGGCCGCGGGACATCCGCTGGACGCCACCTATTACCAGGCGGTCAAGGCGATGGTCGGTGCGTCCGATGCGGTGCAGCCCGGCGGCGCACTGTTTGTGGCTGCGGCCTGTTCCGAGGGCCTGGGGTCGCCCGAGTATTGCCAAGCCCAACAACGTCTGATCGATTTGGGGCCCGACGAGTTTTTGGCGCGGCTGCTGGATAAACGGAACGCGGCGGTTGACGAGTGGCAAACCCAGATGCAACTGCGCGCCACACGGCGCTTTGGCGTACATCTGTTCAGCCAAGGGCTCAGCGCCTTACAGCGCAGCCTGACCGGCGTGCAGGTTGTGGACTCGCTGGAACGCGCGCTGTGGCGCAGCGTCGAGCAGTCCGGCGATTCGCGCCTGGCCGTAATCCCCGAGGGCCCGTACCTGATTCCCAAGTATGAGCTCGCGGATGGAGTAAACTCAGTTTCTTAAATACTCGTCGAAGAAATCGAGGATGTCGTCCATCTTCTGCTCATAGCCGTAGGGAACTTGCAGCACGGATATCGGCGCGGTGCTCATATCGTTGAGCAGCTCGTGATACGGCACCAGCGCGTTGCTGATATTTAATAAAATTCACTGCGCTTATGGGTTGAGAAGGTTTCTTTAGCCGTTTATCCGCCCCGCCAAGTCGATAGCGCGTTTGACCACGCCTTGGGCAGCTAAAATTCCGACCACGTCCGAGTCGACGGCGTGTTTATCGTCGGGCGCGGCGTTGACCAGAAGCGGGTTGGAGATTCCGGCTGCGCCGAGCAGTGCGCCGCTGTTATGGTGGCTCACGGGCAGCATTTCAAGCACCAAAAAGCTCCAGACGATCGATTGCAATGTGGTCTCCAGCCCCGCGTTGCGGCCCCAACCCACGGCCAGGGCCACGCCGGGTTTGTCGGCCATGCAGCCGCGGTGCGCAGGGCTGAAGATAAACGGCCGCGTGCGGTCCAGCAGGCAGGCTAGGCGTCCGGACATGCGGCCGTAGTACGCGGGCGAGGCCACGACCAGCACGTCCGCGGATTTGATCGTGTGCAGGATCGGCTCGGCCTGGTCGTCGATCTTGCAGATCCGGCCCTCGTCTTTGTTCTTCAGGCACCAGTTGCAGTGGTTGCAGTCGTCGATGCGCAATTTGGCAAGCTCGATAATCTCGCAATCAACTTCAGAGCTTGGCAGCGGTTCCAGCGCGCGTTGGATAAAGTGGCAGGTATTGCCGTTCTTGATCGGCGAGCCGCAGAGGGCCACAATTTTCAGTCTGTTCATCAGTAATCCAGGTTAATGTAATGCCAAATGCTGGCGGATGAAGCGCTGCACGCGGTCCGCGCCGCGAATCACCCCGGCATGGCCTTCGCATAGGATCTCGGGACGGCGTTGCATGATCTGCTGCATTGAGTCGCGCCAGAGGCTCAGGTCGGAGTCAAAGGCGGGCGAGAACGGACCGTGGATGTCCTGGCCAAAGATGACCAATCCTTGATCCTCTTGTAAATAGAGCACAATCGAACCGGGAGTATGGCCCGGCGTGTGGGCCCATTCGATGGAGATCGGACCGACCTCGATGGTGCCACCGGCACCGCGCAATATCTGATCAAGGCAGATCGGCTCGAGCAGCAGGCCGTACATTGAGGCGGCAGTACGCCTTAAGTCCGCTGTCTCCATTGCCGGTGCGTCGAGCTCGTGAGCCACAAGCTGCGCGCCGCTGATGCTGCTCAGCGCGTTGGCTCCGCCGATGTGGTCGATGTGCCCGTGGGTGAGGATGATTGTATCCAGCTCGTTGGGATGCAGGCCGCACTCGGTCACGGCCTCGGCGATCTCGGTTGCGCTCGATCCGCAGCCGCTGTCAATTAAAACGCCGGTATTGCCGTCCATAATCAGGTAGACCAGCGCGTCTGCCGGATCGGTCAGGTCCGGACCACCGACCACGAAGATCCTTTCGGTGACTTTCTCAACCATGGCGGCAGATTAGCACGCGTTGCGCGAGCGCTGAAAAGATATTTTCCCCGATACATGACGATTGTCAGGGATTACGGTTGCTTTGGCGAGTATCGTGGTTATTGTTCATAGAATGAACCGGTCGTCCCGTGGAGGTAGATTACCAATGGAATTTAGAACCAACAGCATCGTCGATGTTCCGTCCCAGCTGACAATATTGCCGCTGCGTAACGCCGTGATGTTTCCCAATACGATTATTCCGCTAACCGTTGGCCGTAAGCGCACGCTCAAGGCGATCGAGCTTTCGTTGCAACAGGATAATAACTTGATCGGCGTGTTTGCTCAGAAGGTCGGCGCCATCGAAGACCCGATGGAGAAGGATCTGTACGATGTGGGCACCCTGGGTCGGATTCTCAAGGTGATCGACATGCCCGGCGAGACCAAGACCGTGATGGTTCAGGGCGTCTCGCGAATCCACATGGAACAGTTGGTCGAGACCGAGCCTGCGCTGCTGGCGCAGATCAGCCCGATGGACGAGGAGGCGATCGAGGAGGATCCCCACGTCCAGGCTCTGATGCACTCGCTCAAGGAGATGGCGCAAAAGGCGGTCGAGCTTTCCGACAATCTGCCCACCGAGGCCGCGCAGTTTATCCAGGATATGGAAAGCGCCTCGGGGCTCTCCGACTTGGTCGCGAGCAACCTCAATCTGCCGATCGATAAAAAAATCGAACTGCTGATGGATACCGACCTGCGCAGCCGTTTGCGCACCGTGCTCGAGGTGCTGCACAAAGAGGTCGCGATGCTCGAGATGTCCAAGAAGATCCAGTCGGACATCAAGAAAGAGATGGACCGCGGCCAGCGCGAGTTCTATTTGCGCAAGCAGATGGAGGCGATCCAAAAGGAGCTGGGCGAACTCTCCGGCGAGGGGAGCGAGGCCGACGAGCTGAGGAAGAAGCTCGAAGAGGCCAAGATGCCCGAAGAGGCCGAGAAGGTTACGCTCAAGGAACTCGACCGGCTGTCCAAGATCAACCAACAGAGCGCCGAGTACGGCGTAATTCGCACCTACGTCGACTGGCTGCTCGACGTCCCCTGGTCGGTGCGCACCGACGACATCCTCGACATCCAACGCGCCGAGCAAATCCTCAACGAGGACCATTACAACCTCGAGAAGGTTAAGAAACGGATCCTCGAATACCTCGCGGTGCGTAAGCTCAAGAAAGATATGAAGGGTCCGATCCTCTGTTTGGTGGGTCCTCCGGGAGTGGGCAAGACCTCGCTGGGCAAGTCCGTGGCGCGCGCGTTGGGCCGCAAGTTCCACCGCGTATCCCTCGGCGGCATCCGCGACGAGGCCGAGATCCGCGGACATCGTCGGACCTACGTCGGCGCTTTGCCCGGCCGGATCATCCAGGGCGTCAAGCGCGCCGGCACCCATAACCCGGTGTTCATGCTCGACGAGATCGACAAGCTCGGATCGGACTGGCGCGGCGACCCCAGCTCGGCCCTGCTCGAGGTGCTCGACCCGGAGCAGAATTTCATGTTTTCCGATCACTACCTCGAGGTGCCGTTTGACCTAAGCGAGGTGTTGTTCATCGCCACGGCCAACATCACCGACACCATCCCCGGACCGCTGCGCGATCGGATGGAGATCATCGAGATTCCGGGCTACACCCAAGAGGATAAGCTGCACATCGCCAAGGGCTTTATCGTGGGCCAGCAGATCTCCAATCACGGCCTGAGTCCCGAGCAGATCAGCTTTGATGACGACGCGCTGCGCAAGATCATCGACGACTACACCCGCGAGGCCGGAGTGCGCAATCTGCAACGCGAGGTGGCCTCGGTCTGCCGCGGCGTGGCCAAACAGATCGCCTCGGACGAGAGCAAGTCGCTGGCGATTACCGCGGACAACCTGCGTACCTACCTTGGGTCCGAGAAGTTTTATTCGGAGATCGCCGAACGTACGGCCAAGTGCGGTGTGGCAACGGGTCTGGCCTGGACCCCGGTCGGCGGCGACATCCTGTTCATCGAGGCCACGATGATGAAGGGCACGGGCAAGCTGACGTTGACCGGTAAACTCGGCGACGTGATGAAGGAGTCGGCCCAGGCCGCCCTGAGCTACGTGCGCTCCCAAGCCGTCAATTTCGGCATCGACGAGTCGCTGTTCTCAGAGCGCGATCTGCACGTGCACGTCCCGGCCGGAGCGATCCCCAAGGACGGCCCCAGCGCCGGCGTAACCCTGCTCACCGCCCTGGTCTCGCTGTTCACCGGACGCATTGTGGACCACGAGACCGCAATGACCGGCGAGATCACCCTGCGCGGCTCAGTGCTGCCCGTGGGCGGCATCAAGGAGAAGATCCTTGCTGCCAAACGCGCCGGGATTCACAGCATCGTGCTGCCGGACAAGAATAAAAAGGACATCGAGGACATCCCGGCCGAGGCGCGCGCCGATCTGACCTTCCACTACATCAACCAGATCGACCAGGCCCTGGAACACGCCCTGAGCAAAGAACGCGGCAAGGGCTGCTAGGGCGGAGGCGAGGGTTTTTTACGAACGCGCGGAGTGAGCTGTCGCGCCCGGCTTAGAGCCGGAGAAAACCTCGCGCATTGCGATTGGTTTTTAACAACGACCAATCCCGCGTCGCGGCATGGGTCGACGCTAGACGACCAGGAAAATATGCGAGTATTGCAGCGGCTCGAAGCCGCCCCCGCGAGCGCCTACCAATATTGTTGAACCCAAAATATTCGCGCTCTATTCGGCCTCGGTCAGGGGCAGGGAGCCGTCGCGCACATTGTCGATGCGCGAGCGGATGCGCTCGATGCTTTGCTCGCGGCCGATCAGCCGCAGCACGGTGGTGATCGGCGGGGTGGCGGCGCGGCCCGAGATGATCACCCGGCACGGCTGAGCCACCTTTCCCAGCTTGAGCCCGAGCCGCTCGGACAGCTCGCGTAGCGCCTGCTCGATCGGCTCGTCTTCAAACGGCTCCACGCTCTCCAGGGTCTGGGCCAACGCCTCGAGCACGTCGGCCGACTCGGGCGCGAGATTTTTGCGCACGGCCTTGGGCTCGAAAGTCGCGGGCGGCGCGAAGAAATACTCGGCGAGCTGGGTCATCTGCACCAGGGTCGTGGTGCGCTCCTTGAGCGGCTTCACCAGCTCCAGGAACCATTCGTCCGAGGGGATGGCGAATCCGCGGCGCTCGCAAAACGGCCGCGCCACTGCGGCGAACTGCTCGTCACTAAGCTGGCGGATGTGCCAGCCGTTGAGCCAGGTGAGTTTGTCCACGTCGAACACTCCGGGCGAGCGGCCGATGCCGCGCACGTCGAACGCCTCGACGAACTGCTCGGGGGTGAACGTCTCCAGATCGCCCGAGGCCCAGCCCAGGCGCGCGAGGAAGTTGACCACAGCCTGGGGCAGGTAGCCCTCGTCGCGGTAGTACTGAATGCTCACCGCGCCGTGACGCTTGGAGAGCTTCTTGCCGTCCTTGCCCAAGGTCAGCGGCATGTGAGCGAACTGCGGCAGGTCGAACCCCAAGGCGTTGTAGAGCTGGACCTGCTTGGGCGTGTTGTTCAGATGGTCCTCGCCGCGCAGCACAAAGTTCACGCCCATCAGCGCGTCGTCGATCACCACCACGAAGTTGTAGGTCGGCGAGCCGTCGGAACGCACGATGATGAAGTCGTCCAACTCGTTGTTGGGGTACTCGATGTCGCCCTTGACGTGATCGTGGAACGCGGTGACCCCCTCTTGCGGCATCTTGAAACGGATCACGTGCGGCCCCACGTCCGGCCCGAGCCCGAGTTCGCGGCAGGTGCCGTCGTACATCGGCTTGTCGCCGCGCTCGCGGGCGCTCTGGCGCATCTGCTCGACCTGTTCGGCGCTGCACGTACAGCGATAGGCCCGGCCCTGCTCGACCAGCCGCGCCGCGTGTTCCAGGTGCAAATCGCGCCGCTTGGATTGGAACAGCGGTCCCTCATCCCAGCTCAGGCCGAGCCACTGCATGGCCTCGAGGATCCCCGCGATGCTCTGGTCGGTGGTGGTCTGCTCGTTGGTGTCCTCGACCCGCAGCAGGAACTTACCGCCTGATTTGCGCGCCAGGGCCCAGTTGAGCAGGGCGGTGCGCGCCCCACCGATGTGCAAATATCCCGAGGGACTGGGGGCAAAACGTGTCTTGATGCTCATTACTACGCTCCTCAATTCGGCGCAGGTTACAGGATAATCATTCTTACGCCCACTGCCAGCATCAGCAGCGCAAAGATTCGCCGCAGCTTGGCTTGGTCGGTGCGCGTGGCCAGCCGCGCTCCGGCCCAGGCAAAGGCGATCGAGGGCGGGGCCATCAGCGCCACGGCCGGCAGATAGACCAGGCCCACGCTCCCCGGGGGCAGGGAGGCGTGGTGGCCGCTGCAAAGCCGCACCAGGGCTCCGATCAGGGCCAGCATCGTCACCAGCACGCAGGAATTGGCATGAGCGCGATGGGCGTCGATCCTCATCACGAGCTCCTGCATCGGCACTGCGACCACGCCGCCGCCTACACCGAACAACGCGGAGATTGCGCCGGACAGGGCTCCGATGAACGCGAATCCGCCTCTGTTCCAGTTGCGCGCCTTGATCCAACGCGGCTCGCCGCTGAACATTCGCCAGGCGACCAGCAGGCCGAATACGCCGAACAGCCGCGCGATCAGTCCGCCGTGCAGGTTGATTGCCAACAGCGAGACCGCCAGGGCGGCCGCGGCTCCGGCCGGGGCCAATGCGGCCACAACGCGTAGGTCGGTGTGCCCCTTGAGCGCATAGGTGATGGACGAGGAGCTGCCGGTAAAGATTATTACGGTCAGACTGGTGCCGATCGCAACCTGGACCGCACTGTTCACGTCCAGACCGAATTGCATTAAAACATATGTGATAACGGGGACATTGATTAGTCCGCCGCCCACGCCGAGCAGGCCGCCGGCGAATCCGGCAAAGGCGCTGGTGAGCAGTAGCAATCCTATGAAAATCGGCTCGGGCAGCATCGGGCGGCACGCTAGCGTGCCGTGTATACTCTGTCAAGCGCAGCGTGGCGGTTGCCCGCTGATGAATAATCTGGGCTGACTCTTGACTTGACCTTTGAAAAAACTATATTAACGCCTGCACTGGTCGAGGCGGCAAGGGCATGCAACCTAAGAAGATTTCACTGCGTCAACTTGCCCAAACCCCGCGACCCCTGCGGATCGAGCTGTGCGCCGACTGGCTGGCCGCGTGTATCAGGCGCGGCCACCCCGATGTCGAACAGGTGCGCGACGGCTGTTTCCAGGGGCGCGGCTATTTGACCAGCCAGGGAGCGGTGATCCAGGGCCGGATCGAGCTGGAGTTCACCGCCGTGTGTTCCAGGTGTCTGGGACCGATCGACGTTCGAGCGCAGGTGCCCTGCAGATGGATCGCCTCGGACGTCCGTGAGTTGATAGCGGACGACCTTGAGACGCTGCCGGTGGACGGCAGCGGACAGGTCGATTTGGCAGCGCCGATGGCCGAGGCGATTGATCTCAATTTGCCTTCGGTGCTGTTGTGTAGCAATGATTGCCGCGGCCTCTGCGCGAGGTGCGGCGCCGACCTTAATCGCGGCCCATGCGGCTGCTCAATAGGCCCTAAGGCCCGTCAGGAGTAATCATGCCAGTTCCCAAGCGCAAAGTTTCCAAGGCGCGCCGGGACAAACGCCGCACGCATCAGAAGATCGCCGAGCCGACCACGATGCTCTGCCCCGAATGCGGCGAGCCCGCACAGCCGCACCATGCCTGTCCTCATTGCGGCATGTACAAGGGACGCCAGGTAATCGAGGCCGAGGAGGAATAGTCCTTGGCCGTGGCCCGAGTCGCGCTGCTGTTCCCCGGTCAGGGGTCGCAGTGGATCGGCATGGGCCGAGCTCTGTGCGAGGAAGACGAGCAGGTCCGCTCGATCTTCGAACGCGTCGAATGGGCCTCGGGAGTCGAGCTGCATCGGCTGTGCTTCGATGGACCCGAGGACGAACTGCGCAGTACGCCGAACTTGCAGCCGTGCCTGCTGGCAATGGGCGTCGCCGCCTGGACCTACCTTAAACAGCGCGTACCGATCCAGCCGTGCTGCTCCGCCGGTCACTCGGTGGGCGAGTACGCGGCGCTGGTGGTCGCCGGAGCGCTCGAGCTTGAGGACGCGGCGCGGATCGTGCGCGAGCGCGGGCGTCTGATGCAAAACGCGGTTCCCGAGGGCCTGGGCTCGATGTACGCGCTGATCGGTCTCGACGCCAAGGTGATCGATCAGGTATTGCGCGACATCCGCCGCCGCGGCGGCCGGGTCTGGCCGGCGAACTTCAACGGCGGCGGCCAGGTGGTGATCTCCGGTCTGGAACGCGATCTGCAAGAGGCGCTGCCCGAGCTTCGGGCGGCGGGCGCACGCCGTGCGGTCAAGCTGCCGGTTTCCGCGCCGTTCCACTGCCCGCTGATGCAGCCCGCGGCCGACGGCCTGCGGCCGTTTTTCCAGCGGGTGGCATTTACCGATCCTCAGTTTCCTGTATACAGCAACGTCGAGGCCGCGCCGCACCAATCGCCCGAGCGGATGGCCGAGCTGTTGGTGGCGCAGATCGTCTCCCCGGTGTTGTGGGAGGACTCGGTGCGGCAGATGATCGACCACGGCGCGGACCTGGCGATCGAGCTGGGCGCGGGCAGCGTGTTGACCAAGCTGCTTAGGCGCATCAGCGACGAACTGCCGGTGTTGAGCTTCGAGCGGCCCGAAGACCTGCCGGCGGTGATCGAGGCGCTGGCCTGATGGCCGGTCGCTCCGTACTGGTCACCGGCGCATCCAAGGGGATCGGGGCGGCCTGCGCCGCACGCCTGGCCGAGCCTGAGGGTACGGTCTGGATCAATTATCACAGCGACGAGGTCGGGGCGTCGGACACGGCGCAACGTGTCAAACAGCGCGGCGCGCGAGCCGAGTTGATTAAGTTTGACGTTTCGGACCCCGATGGAGTAAAGAAAGCGTTTACCAGGATCAAGAGCGAGTCCAAGGGGCTCGACGTTCTGGTGAACAACGCGGGGATCAGCCGCGACCAGATGATCGCATTGCAGAAGGTCGATGATTTCGACCGGGTGTTGGCGGTCAACCTGCGGGGCGCCTACTTGTGCTCCCAACAGGCGGCGCGGCTGATGATCAGACAGCACGGCGGCCGGATCGTTAACGTCAGCAGCGTGGTCGGACTGGCGGGCAACGCCGGTCAGAGCGCCTACGCCGCGAGCAAGGCGGGGCTGATCGGGCTGACGCTGTCGCTGGCCAGGGAACTGGCCGGTCGTGGGATCACGGTCAACGCCGTGGCGCCGGGTTGGATCCAGACCGCGATGACCGCGGATCTGGACGAGACGACCAGGCTCGCCGCGTTGAAGCAGGTCCCGTTGGGGCGGCCGGGGCGACCCGAAGATGTGGCCGCGGCAGTCGAGTTTTTGGCCTCGGAGCAGGCCGCGTACATCACGGGTCAGGTACTGCGCGTGGACGGCGGAATGTCCATGCGATTCTGAATCAGGAGGCAAGGGGAGGAGCCATGAATACAGTCGAGATCGAGCTACAGGTTAAGAAGCTGATTGCCAAGCAACTTGAGATAGACGCAGACCAGATTCGCAACGATGCCGAGTTCATCAAGGACCTCGGTGCGGACTCCCTGGACGTGGTCGAGCTGATCATGGCCATCGAGGACGAGTTCGACATCGGTGAGATCCCCGATGAGGCCGCCGAGAAGGTCAGCGTGGTTCAGGACGTGATCGACTACCTCATCGATAAATTCAAAAGTAATTAGGAGCCGCCCATGAGCATCGAGGTTCGCATTCGGGAACTGGTTGCCGAGCACCTCGAATTGGACGACGACGAAGTAGTGGACGGCGCTTTTTTGGCCGATGATTTTGGTGCCGACCCCTACGACCTGGAAGTGCTCGCCGAGCTGCTGTCCGAGGAATTCGAAGTCGAAATTGCCGAGGACGAAGTCGAGGGTTGGGAGACGCTCGCCGACGTAATTCAGACCGTGAACGAGCGGATCGAAGAGGATTGATGGCGGCGTCCCGCCGTTACGTCAAACGGATCAAGAACAACGCGCTGTTTCTCGGGTTCGGGCTGCTCACCGGCCTGGGCCGACGCCTCAGCGTGCCCGGCGCCAGACGCTTGGGAGCGATTCTGGGCCGCTTGGCGTTCGGCGTGGTGCGCGGCGATCGGCGTCTGGCGCTCAAACACCTGCGGATCGCCTTCGGCAGCTCGACCACCGAGGCTGAGCGCGTTGCCATTGGCCGCGAATCGTTCGCCGAGCTCGGGCGCTCGATGTTCGAGCTGTTGGCGTTCGACGCGCCGGGCGTCCAGCTGCTGGATCACGTACATTTTAAAGGTCTGGAGAATCTCGACCGCGCCCTGGACCTCGGGTGCGGTGCGATCATCATCACCTCGCACAGCTGCAACTGGGAGGCGACCGCCGCGGGCGCTGCCGAGCACGGCTATCCGCTGCACGTGGTGGCGCGCGGGCTGTACGATGAGCGGATCAACCAGCGGCTAAACCAGTGGCGCGAGAGCCGCGGTCTGCGCGTACTGCAGCGCGGCGACATCTCAGGCACCAAGCAGCTGCTGCGCGTGCTCAGGAACAACGAGGTGCTTGGGCTGCTGATCGATCAGGACACCAAAGTCCCGGGGACCTTCGTCCCGTTCTTCGGCCGTAGCGCCTGGACGCCCAGCGCAGCGGCCAAACTGGCGCTCAAGTTCAAGACTCCGGTGCTGCCCGCCTTTGCCACCCGCGACGAGCGCGGCGACGTGTGCGTGACCATCGGCGAGCCGTTTAGGCTGATCCGCAGCGGCGTGGCCGAGGCCGACGTGCGCGCCAACACCGCGCTGCACACCGCGGCGATCGAGCGCAACATCGTCGAACACCCCACCGAGTGGGTCTGGATGCACCGCCGCTGGAAAACCCGTCCTTCGGACGAACGGCCGCGGCTGTACAAGACGGCGGCGCAAAGCCGCAAGCGCAGTGCCGGGCAGTGGGCCTTGGAGCGACTGGCGTTGCGGCCGGGTCTGCGGTTGGCCGAGGCCTGGGCCTGGTCCAAAACCTGGCAGGGCGCGACGCACAGCGCCGACCGCCTGGGATTGCTGGGCCATTGCCTGCTGCGCGAACAGCGGCGGATCGGGATGAGCAACCTGCTGTGGGCCCGAGGCGACGAGCTGACGCGCGCGCAGTGCGCGGCGATCCTCAAGCGCAGCATGCAGATCAGCGCGCGCAACATCATGCTCTACCTTCGCGCGCCAATGCTCGACGCGACATTCTTCGAGCAGCGGGTGATTTTCGAGGGGCTCGAGCATTTGGACGCGGCCCGCGATTCGGGCCGTCCGGTGATCCTGGTCGGTCTGCACTTGGGCGATTGGGAGCTGGCGCTGTATGCGCTGGCCCAGCGCGGGTATAAAATCAGCCTGGTCGCCCGGAGCATCGGCCAGCCGTTGCTCAACGAGCGAATGGTGCAGATCCGTCGCGACAACGCGGTGGCCTGGATCCCTGGTCGTGATTCGGAGACCCAAGTGGTCCAACGGCTGCACGAGGGCGAGATGGCAGTGGCGGTGGTCGACCAGAACATGCCAAGCGGACAGGGGATCTTCGTCGACCTCTTCGGTCGCGCGGTGAGCACGCTTGATTTTCCGGCGCGCCTGGCCGCGCAGCAAAACGCGCTGATCATTCCGGGCTACGGCGTGTGGCACGACGAGGATCAACACCGGGTGGTGTTGCTCGATCCGCTCGAACTGGAGCGCAGTGACGATGCGCAGCGCGACGTGCGGCGCAATACGCGGGCGATCAACGCGCTGATCGAGGATCTGGTGCGGCGCTATCCCGAGCAGTGGCTGTGGACCCATCGCCGTTGGAAGCTTCGGCAGTAATTCGGGCTATGAGGAGACGAGTTGATGAAGATCGCGGTTGCTGTTGATCACGGCGGATACGGCCTTAAAAAGCAGGTGCTGCAATGGCTCTCAGCGGCCGGGCACGAGGCGCTGGACCTGGGAACCGACTCGCCGGAGTCTGTTGACTATCCCGATTTCGCGGTGCGGCTGGCGCAGGTCGTGGCCAACGGCGAATGCGAGCACGGGATTTTGGTCTGCGGCACCGGCATCGGCATGAGCATTACGGCCAACCGCGTCGCCGGCGTGCGCGCCGCGTTGTGCACCGACCCGTACATGGCGCGGATGAGCCGCGCGCACAACGACGCCAACGTGCTGTGCATGGGCGAACGGGTGGTCGGCCCGGGATTGGCCCGGGCGATCGTCGAGGCTTTTTTAGAGCAGCCCTTTGAGGGCGGACGCCACGCGCGCCGGGTCGAAAAAATCATGGCCCTGGACCGGGAGGACCGCGAGTGAGCGAATCCAGACCCGACTGGGATACCTACTTCATCGAGTTCTCGCACTTGGCGTCCAAACGCTCGACCTGCCTGCGGCGCAAGGTCGGAGCGGTGATCGTCAAGGATCGCAACATTCTGGCCACAGGCTACAACGGCGCGCCCAAAGGGCTGCCGCACTGCGCGGAGACCGGGTGCGAACGCCAGCGGCAGAACGTCCCCTCGGGCCAGCGCCACGAGCTGTGCCGTGGGTTGCACGCCGAGCAAAATGCGATCATCCAGGCCGCGTACCACGGCACGAGCATCAAAGGTGCCACGCTGTACTGCAACACCTTCCCCTGCGTGATTTGCGCCAAGATGATTATCAACGCCGGGATCCAGCGCATTGTTTACGAGGCGCAGTACGCTGACGAGCTGTCCGCGCAGATGTTGCAGCAAAGCGGGATCGAGCTACTGCGCTACCAGCCGTCGGCCGTGGCCCAAAAGGAGGACGCATGAGGTGCCCTTACTGCGGAAGCATGGACAACAAGGTGCTCGACTCTCGCTACCGCCGGGACGGCAACGTGGTGCGTCGCCGCCGCGAGTGCGACAAGTGCCTGCGGCGCTTTACCACCTACGAGCGGGTCGAAGAGGTGCTGCCGCTGGTAATTAAAAAGGACGGCACGCGCCAGGCCTTTGACCGCAAGAAGCTGCTCTCCGGCGTGCGCCGGGCCTGTGAGAAACGGCCGGTGAGCATCGAAGAGATGGAAGGACTGGCCGACAGAGTGGAGCAGCACTTCCAGGATCTGGGCGAGCGCGAGATCGACTCGCAGGCCATCGGCGAACTGGTGATGCAGCGCCTGGCCGAGCTGGACAAGGTGGCCTACGTGCGCTTCGCCTCGGTCTACCGCGACTTCCAGGACGTCAACGAGTTCATGGAGGAGATCCGCGGACTGTTGGGCGAGGGCGGCCGCGGCTCGGACAAGGCCGGGTCCTGAGGCTGCGCAAATGTCCCGAATTGACGAAGCCGATTGCCGCTGGATGCGCCGGGCCCTGAGCCTGGCGCGCCGGGGCGAGGGCACGGTCTCACCCAACCCGTTGGTCGGCGCGCTTGTCGTGCGCGATGGCAAGATCGTGGCCCAGGGCTATCACCGCCGAGCCGGCGAGCCCCACGCCGAGCGCATGGCATTGGAGCGCGCCGGGGAACTGGCGCGCGGCGCAACCGTCGTGGTCAACCTCGAGCCGTGCTGCCATCAGGGCCGCACCCCGCCGTGTACTGAGCTGATCATCCAGAGCGGAATACGACGGGTGGTGGCCGGGATGCGCGATCCCAACCCGCTGGTCGGCGGCTGCGGATTCGACGCGCTGGAGGCCGCCGGCATCGAGGTAGCGCGCAACGTGCTCGAGGCTCAATGCCTGGAGCTCAACGAGGCATTTTCAAAACACGTTGTCAGCGGCATGCCCTTTGGCGTGCTCAAGGCCGCGACGAGCCTCGACGGCAAGATCGCCACGCGCACCGGCAGCAGTCGCTGGATCAGCAACGAGCGCGCGCGGCGCATGGCCCACGGCCTGCGACGGCGTTGCGACGCGGTGCTGGTGGGCATCGGTACGCTGTTGGCCGACGACCCGGAGCTGACCTGCCGCCTGCGCGGAGCGGTCTCGCCGTTGCGGGTGGTGGTCGATTCGCGGCTGCGCATTCCCCTGGACGCAAAGCTGCTGGACCCCAAGCTGCCGTCCCATACGCTGGTGGCCTGTCTGGACGCGGCTGACGAAGATAAGGCCGCGCGCCTGGGCGAGCGCGGCGCGCGCGTGTTGCGCTGCCCGGACGACGGCCGAGGCCGGGTCGATCTGCGCTACTTGTTCCGCGCCCTGGGCTCGGACGGGATCTGCTCGGTACTGGTTGAGGGCGGATCGACGATCCACTATTCTTGCCTCGAGTCCGGCCTGATCGACAGGGTGCATTTTGTGATCGCACCGCTGATTATCGGCGGCCAGGGGGCTCCCACGGCCGTGGGCGGCCAAGGCGTGGCCGAGCTGTCGCAGGCCTTCAGGCTGCGCGATGTCAAACAGCGTCGGCTGGGCGACAACCTGCACCTCAGCGGGCTGATCGCCGACCGTTCGCAAAGGGAGTAGCGCGATGTTCACCGGCTTGATTCAGGATCGCGGAGCGGTGGTCAGGGCCCAGCGCAGCGGCAAGATGCTGCTGCTGGGAGTGCGCAGCTCGCTGCCCGTGCACAGCTTCGAGATCGGCGAATCGATCAGCATCAACGGCGTTTGCCAGACCGTGGTCCGCACCGAGAACGACGTGTTTTTCGTCGAGGTCTCGCCCGAGACTCTGGAGCGCACGACCCTGGGCAAATTCAATATTGGCCGGGAGGTCAACCTCGAGCGGGCGCTGCTCGCCACGGACCGCCTCGGCGGCCACTTTGTCCAGGGGCACGTGGACGGCCGGGGAGTGGTGCGGCGCGTGGACAAGTCCAGCGCATTTATTGTAGTCTCCGTGCAAGTTTCAGCCGAGCTTGCGCCATATCTGGTGGAAAAGGGCTCGGTGGCGGTTGACGGGGTGAGCCTGACCGTCAACGCAGTGGACGAGCAGGGTTTCAGTGTGGGGCTGATTCCGCATACAGCCCAGTCCACTTGCCTTGTAAATCTGGAACCGGGCGACGATGTGAACGTGGAAACGGACCTGATAGCCAAATATATCGAGCGCTTCCTGGCCCTGCGCCAAGGCGGGGAGCCGGGCAAGATCACTATGACGAGCCTGGCCGAGGCCGGGTTCCTCAAATAAAGAAGGGCACGCATGCCGTTTGCCAGCATTGAAATCGCCATCGAGCGCATCCGCGAGGGTCGGATGGTGATCCTCGTCGACGACGAGGACCGCGAGAACGAGGGCGACTTGACCATGGCCGCCGACAAGGTCACCCCCGAGGCGATCAACTTCATGGCCAAACACGGCCGCGGACTGATCTGCCTGACCATCGACGAGCAACGGGCCGAGCAGCTCAACCTGCGGGCGATGGTCCAGGACAACCGCAGCCGTTTCACCACCAACTTCACGGTGAGCGTCGAGGCCCGCACCGGCGTGACCACCGGCATCTCGGCCTACGACCGCTCGCGCACGATCGAGGCCGCGATGGCCGCGGAGGCCACGCCCGACGACCTGGTCAGCCCGGGGCACGTTTTCCCGATCGTGGCCAAGCCCGGCGGTGTGCTGGTGCGCACCGGCCAGACCGAGGGTTCGGTCGACTTGGCGCGCCTGGCCGGATTGACCCCGGCGGGGGTGATCTGCGAGGTGATGAAGGACGACGGCACCATGGCCCGCATGGCCGATCTGGAGCTGGTGGCCGAGGAGCACGATCTGCCGATCGTCTCGATCGCCGACCTGATCGAGTACCGGATGCGCAACGAGCGGCACGTGGAGCGGGTAGCCCAGGCGCACCTGCCCACGAGCTTTGCCGGGGCCTGGGAAGTCATAGCCTACCGTTCGCAGATCGACGGCGCCGAGCACGTGGCGTTGGTCAAGGGCGAGATCGATCCGGAGCGCTCGATGCTGGTGCGGGTACACTCGATGTGCCTCACCGGCGACGTATTGGGCTCCAGCCGTTGCGACTGCGGCAACCAGCTGCACGCGGCCATGCGCCAGATCGACGCCGAGGGCAGCGGAGTGTTGCTCTACATGTTCCAGGAGGGGCGCGGCATCGGACTGGCCAACAAGATCGCTGCCTACCACCTGCAGGACGAGGGGCTGGACACGGTGGAGGCCAACGTCGAGCTCGGGTTCAAGCCCGATTTGCGCGACTACGGCATCGGCGCGCAGATCATGGTCGAGCTGGGGCTGCGCAAGGTGCGGCTGCTGACCAACAACCCGCGCAAGATCGTCGGCGTCCACGGCTACGGCCTGGAAGTGGTCGAGCGTGTTTCGATCGAGATCACGCCCACGGAGAGCAACGTGGACTACCTGCGCACCAAGCGTGATAAAATGGGGCACATTCTAAAGAAAGTCTGAGGCCGGCCGTGTGGGCCGGGCATTGGAGGGGACCATGCCCAGGACGATAGAGGGAAAGATCGACGCCAAGGGGCTGAAGTTCGGCATCATTGTCAGCCGCTTCAACTCGTTCATCACCGAGCGGCTGCTCGAGGGGGCCCTCGACGCCCTGCTGCGCCACGGCGCGGCCGACGACGATGTTACCGTGGTCAAGGTGCCCGGCTCGTTCGAGATCCCGGGAATGGCCCGACGGCTGGCCGACACCGGGCGTTTCAACGCGGTGATCTGTCTGGGCGCGGTGATTCGCGGCGGCACGCCGCACTTCGACTACGTGGCGGCCGAGGTCAGCAAGGGCTTGGGCCAGCTCACGCTCAACCACGAGGTGCCGGTGGCCTTCGGCATTCTGACCTGCGACACGATCGAGCAGGCCATTGAACGCGCCGGCTCCAAGGCCGGCAACAAGGGTTACGACGCCGCGTTGTCGGCGGTTGAGACTGCCAACCTGATACGCTCGCTATAGCTTGGACCGACAACCATGGGTAACCGCCATCGGGCACGCGAATGCGCCTTACAGCTGCTTTACCAGCTGGACTACAACAACTCCGATTCAGAGGAGCAGATCGAGCTGTTCTGGCGCTCGCACAGCGTGCCCACCGAGCTGATGACCTTTGCCAGCTCCGTGGTGCGCGGAGTCGTGCAACGCCGTAGCGAGCTCGACCTGCTGATCGCCGGGACCTCCGAGAACTGGACCCTGGAGCGGATGTCGACGGTGGACCGCAACATCCTGCGGCTGGCGGTGTTCGAGCTGCTGCACGTGCCCGACGTGCCGCGCAACGTCACACTGAACGAGGCCGTGGAACTGGGCAAAAAGTTCGGCACCGAGGACTCCGGCGCGTTCGTCAACGGCATTCTGGACCGCATCGCCAAAGAGCACGTGCGGCCGGACAAGGGGAACAGGTAGGCCGATGGATTTCCGGGTGACCGCGGATCCGATCGACGCTCTGGACGTCGAAACGGTAGTGCTCAGCGCGTTTAGCGAGGAGCGCCCGCTCAAGGGCAGCTCGGGCCTGATCGACTGGCGGATCTGCGGCCGTTTAAGCCGCTTGGTAATGGCAAAACGTTTCTCGGCCGAGCGTTTTGAGACGCTGCTTTTCCCCTCCGAGGGCCGGATCGGTCCAAGCAAGGTGATAATAGTCGGCCTGGGCCCGCTCAAGGAGTACGACTTCGAGGTCTACTGCAAGGTGCTGGGCTACATGATGCAGTCGCTGGTCAAGATGAACATCTACGAATTCGCCCTACCGCTGCCCGGCGTCGGGTTGGCCGGCCTGGAGTACACCATGGCCACCGAGCGGCTGATCGAGGAAGTGATGTTCAAGTACCGCCAGCGCAAGACACGTCTGGAAGACGTCAGCGTGACGATCGTCGCCGGCAGACACCGGCTGCGCGAGGTCGGGGCGGTGCTCAATAAGCACAGCCGGGCGATGAGGGATGCTCCATGAGAGTGATCATCATCGGCGGCGGCGAGGTCGGATTCCACATCGCCGAGCAGCTGGTCGAACACGAGAAAAAAGATGTGGTGCTGATCGACGTCGATCCCGAACGGGTGCGGCGCGCCCAGGAGAGCTTCGACGTCCAGGTGCTGTGCGGCTCGGGCTCGTCGCCGGCGCTGCTCAAAGAGGCCGGCATCGCCGAGGCCGAGATGGTCATCGCGGTCACCGCCTCGGACGAGACCAACATGATCGCCTGCCTGATCGCCCAGGCCGACAGCCCGTCCTCGGTCAAGATCGCCCGCGTGCGCAACCTGGAATACTACAACCTGACCTCGGTGCTCGACCGCGATCACCTGGGGATCGATCTGGCGATCAACCCCGAGCGCGAGAGTGCCGAATACCTGCACAAGCTGTTGCTGATCCCCGCGGCCAAGGCGATCTACGACTTCGCCGAGGGCAAGCTGCGGCTGGTGGGGTTCAACGTCCCCTCGGGCTGCAAGCTCACCGGGCAGGAGCTGCAGCACCTGTCCTCGCTGCAGCCGAGCAACGGCGCGCTGGTGGCGGCGGTCGAGCGCGGCGACGAGCTTTTAATCCCCCGCGGCGACACCACGCTGGAGTCCGGAGACTTCGTTTGGATCTCGACCACCCCCGACCGGGTGCAGGAGATCCTCAGCCTGTTCGGCAAGCCCGCGCAGCCCTGCCGCCGGGTGTTCATCAGCGGCGGCGGACAGGAGGGTTTCTTGCTCGCCCAGCTGTGCGAGGCCACGGGGATGAAGGTCAAGCTGCTCGAGCGCAACTACGAGCGCTGCACCTGGCTGGCTCAACAGCTCAACCAATCGGTGATTTTGCAAGGTGACGTGCTCGATCCGGACCTGCTCTACGACGAGAACATCGACGATGTCGACGCCTTCGTCGCCCTGGGCGAGGACGACGAGGAGAACGTGATCGCCGGGTTGCTGGCCAAACGCATCGGCGTGCCCAAGGTGATCGCGATGCTCGAACGCTCGGCCTACATCAACGTGGTGCCGGTGATCGGCATCGACAACGTGATCAGCAAGCGGCTGCTGGCGGTCAACCGCATCCTGCAGTTCATCCGCCGCGGCAGCGTGATCAGCGACACGCCGCTGACCGAGAACACCGAGGTGCTCGAGTTCAAGGCGCTGGAGACCAGCGACATCGTCGGTCGGCCGCTGTCCAAAATGAACTTTCCCGCAGGCTCGATCGTCGGCGGACTGGTGCGCGGCAATCAGGCGATCATCCCCCAGGGCGGCACCGTGATCGAGGCCGGCGACCGGGTGGTGATCTTCGCCCGCAAGCGGATGATCCCGCGCATCGAGAAGCTGTTCACCGTTAAACTAGATTACTTCTAATCATGCACATCAGGGTCGTACTGCGGACGCTCGGAGCATTCGCCGTGATCCTCGGCTGCTGCATGCTCGCGCCGATGGTTGTCGGGCTGATCTACGGCGAGCTGGACAGCGCCCTGAGCTTTGCGCTCAGCGCGGGGATCGCCGTGGTGCTCGGCGCGGTGTTGATTTTGCCGCTGCGCTCCGCGCCCAAGGAGATCGCTCAGCGCGACGGCATCGCGCTGGTGGCCTTCGCCTGGGTGCTGGCCTGCCTGCTCGGCGCGCTGCCGTTTTACCTCAGCGGTGCGATGACCAGCTGGACCGACGCGGTGTTCGAGTGCGCCTCGGGGTTCACCACCACCGGGGCGAGCATCCTCACCGACGTCGAGACCGTCGATCATGCGATTCTCTTCTGGCGCGCGCTGACCCACTGGCTGGGCGGGATGGGGATCATCGTGCTCTCGATCACGATCCTGCCGCTGCTGGGCATCGGCGGGATGCAGCTCTATCGCGCCGAGGTTCCCGGACCCAGCGCCGATAAACTCACTCCGCGCATCGCCCAGACCGCCAAGGCGTTGTGGGGCGTCTACGCGCTGCTGACGGTGCTCGAGGCCGGACTGCTGATGCTCGGCGGCATGAACCTGTTCGAGGCGATCTGTCACGCCTTTGCCACCATGGCCACCGGCGGCTTCTCCACGCGCAACGGCAGCATCGGTGACTACGGGCCGTTCATCCAGTACGTGGTCAGCGTGTTCATGGTTCTTGCCGGGATCAACTTCGCGCTGCACTACCTGATGCTCAAGGGCAAGTTTCGCCGCGTGTTGCGCGATACCGAGCTGCGGGTCTATTTGGCGATCTTTGCGCTGGCCGTGATTTTCATCTGGGCCGGACTGTGGTTGACCACTACGATCTCGGTGGCCCAGAGCTTTCGCCTGGCCGTGTTCCAGGTGCCGACGATCCTCTCCACCACCGGATTTTCCACCGCAGACTTCGGCACCTGGCCGAGCTTCCTGCAGGTGTTCCTGCTGTTCCTGATGTTCGTCGGCGGCAGCGCGGGCAGCACCGCCGGCGGCATGAAGGTCGCGCGGTTCATCCTGCTGACCAAGCACGCCTACCAGGAGCTGTTTCAACTGCTGCACCCGCGGGCGGTCAACCCGGTCAAGTTCGGCCGGCGCGCAGTGCCCCGCGAGACGATGCGCGGAGTGTGGAATTTCTTCTTCCTCTACGTCGCGCTGTTCGTGGTCTCCACCGTGCTGCTGGGGATAATGCTCGAGCCGCATCTGCAGGGCGAGACGTCCGCCGCGATGACCACGATCTCGGCCGCGGTGGCGAGCATCGGCAACATCGGCCCGGGTTTGGGCCTGGTGGGTCCGGGGCAGAACTACGCCTGGATGCCCTCCGCTGCCAAGTGGCTGCTGATCGCGTTGATGTTGCTGGGCCGCCTTGAGATCTACACGATCCTGATCCTGCTGGTCCCCGCGACCTGGAGACGCTACGTATGAGTGACAATTTTCGGCTGCTGCTGTTCGACCTCGACGCCACGCTGATGCTCTCCGGCGGGGCCGGGATGCGCGGCATGGCCCAGGCGTTTCACGATGTCTACGGCGTGGAGAACGCCTTCGAGGGAATCCATCCCGACGGCAAGGTCGACCCGATGCTGTTCCGCGAGATGGCCGCGTTGCACAATGTGGAACTCGGGCCGGACGAGGCCGCGACGCTTTGCCGGCTGCGCGATCGCTATTACGAGCACCTGGCGTATGAGATGCCGCGCAGCGAACAGGCGTTGCTGATGCCCGGCTTGCCCGCGTTGCTCGACGAGCTCGCAGCGTTGCCCGCGGTGGCGCTGGGGCTGGTTACGGGTAACTACGAGCGCACGGCGCGGATCAAGCTCGCGCGTTTCGAGCTCAACCGTTACTTCGATTTCGGCGCCTTCGGCTCGGACCACGAGGTGCGCGAGAACCTGCCGCCGCTGGCGGTGCAGCGCGCCGAGCGAGCGCTGGGGCGCAGCATCGGCCTGGGACCCCGTGTGGTGATCGTCGGCGACACGCCGCGCGATGTGGACTGCGGCAAGGCCCACGGCATGCGCGTGGTGGGAGTGGCCACGGGCAGCTACAGCGCGGCGCAGCTGATCGCGGCAGGGGCCGACGCGGCGCTGGATGATTTTGGCGACGTGCAACGCGCGATTGCCACGATCATCGGTTAGGAATACTCATGAGCGATTTTCTGCAACAGGCGACTGGGGCGCAGGAGCGCGGTGAGTTGCTGGCGAGCACGCTGGAAAATTTGAAACTATGGCTCGAGCAGCCCGAGTACGAGCAGTACAGGCCGCAGATCGAACAGTTGATCCAGAGCGGCGAGTGGACCGAGCTCGATGACTGCTTCTACATACAGATTCCGTTCGGCACCGGCGGCCGCCGCGGCACTGAGGGCGTGGGGCCCAACCGGATCAACGAGCGCACCATCGGCGAGTCCGCGGCCGGGCTGGCCGACTACCTGCTGAGCAAGGGCGAGCAGGTGCGGGAGCAGGGGGTGGTCGTGGCCTGCGACACTCGCCGCAACAGCCGACTCTATTCCGAGCTGACCGCCGAGGTGCTCGCGGCCCACAAAATTAGAACCTACCTGTTCGATTCTTTTCGGCCCACGCCCGAGCTGAGCTTCGCCGTGCGCGAGCTGCGGGCCGCGGCCGGAGTGGTGATCACCGCCAGCCACAATCCGCCGAGCGACAACGGTTTCAAGGCCTACGGCGCGGACGGCGGCCAGGTTGTGCCGCCGGACGATAATGGGATCATCCAGTGCGTCAGTGCAGTGCGGCAGATCGAACGCATGCCGTTGCAGCAGGCGATCACGGCCGGATTAGTGCGGATCGTGGGCAGCCAGATCGACCAGGCCTACCTCGATCGCGTCTGCGGCCTGAACCTGTGCGACGAGCGCGATCTCGATTTCGTGTATACGCCGCTGCACGGCGCGGGCGCGGTGGCCGTGGTCCCGGCCCTCGAGCGACTGGGCTTTGGTGGCCTGCATTTGGTCGAACGTCAGGCAGTGCCCGATCCGATGTTCAGCAGCGTGCCCGGCGGCAAGCCCAATCCCGAGGAGACCGCGTCGATGGGCTTGGCGGTGGAACAGGCCGATCGCATCGGCGCGGCGCTGGTCATGGCTTCGGACCCTGACGCCGACCGGCTGGGCGTAGCGGTCAAACATCACGGCCAATGGGTATTTCTCAAAGGCAACCAGGTCGGCGCGCTGCTGTGCTGGTTCGTGCTCGACCGCCTCAGCGAGCAAGGCGCGTTAAGGCCCGACGGAGTGGTGATCGAGACTCTGGTTTCCACCGATCTGGTCAAGCGCATTGCCCAGGGTTACGGCCTGGAGGTGATCGACCATTTGCTGGTCGGTTTCAAGTGGATCGGTCGGACCATCGGCAGCCTGGACGACAGTTCGCGTTTTATCTTCGGCTTTGAGGAGAGCCTGGGCTACCTGATGGGCGACTTCGTACGCGACAAGGACGCGGTGATCGCAGCACTGCTGCTGGCCCAGTGCGCCGCGCACCTGCAAGCCCGTGGTCGGGGGCTGGTCGATCAACTCGACGAGCTGATGCGACAGCACGGCGTGTTTGTCGAGCTGCAACGCTCGATTTTCCTTGAGGGCGCCCAGGGCTCGCTGAAGATGCGACGCATCATGGACGCGTTGCGCAACGATCCGCCCACACAGCTCGGCGCGATGCCGGTCCATGCAGTGACCGACCGCCAGACGCTGCTGCGCAAGTTCAGCGGCGGCAGGGTCGAGTCCCACCCGGATTGGGACAGCGGCGACGTGCTGACCTTCCACCTGAGCGAGGATCTGTCCGACCGCATCACCGTGCGCCCCTCGGGCACCGAGCCCAAGATCAAACACTACGCCCAGTTCTCATTGCCCTTTGATAAGGCGGCGGGCATCGAACAGTTGCGGAGCAACGCGACTGAGCGCGCCGAACAGGCGATGCAGGCCCTGCTCGACCTGGAGGCGGCCATCAGCGGCACGGAGTAGTGGTGTGGCTTCGAGCCGCAGCATGACACGCTAGCGAACCTTGCACGCTGCCCTACGATGTTCTTCGCGTTGCGGAGAGGGTCGTTACATTAAGACAGGCATACTGCGCGAGTATTGTGCCGGCTCAAAGCCGGTTTTACTCCTTGCCTTGCTCCAGCTCGGCGACGCGCGTCTTGGCCTGATCAATGGAGGCCAGGTACGCCGAATCCTGAGGCGCGGACTTGATGAAATCGCGATAAGCCTGAAGCGCCTCGTCGCCGCGCTCCAGCTCGTCGCAAATCTGGGCCTTGTTCCAAAGGGCGTCGGCATTGTCCGGGTCGAGGGTCAGCGCCCGCTCGAAATCGGCCAGGGCCTGCTCCTTTTTCTCTTGGTAGTAGCGTGCCGTGCCGCGCATGTTGCATACCTCGGCGTCGTCGGCCTCAAGCGACAGAGCATGGTCCAGGTCGGCCTCGGCCAAGGCGAACTTCTCTTGCGCCAAATAGGCTGCGGCGCGTAAGACGTAGTTCGAACGATCGTTCGGTGCCAGCTCGATCGCCTTGGAGAAGTCTGCTGCGGACTGCTCAAAGCGTCCCAGCTCGAACCAGGCCGTTCCCCGGCCGACGTATCCGGTCGGATCCACCGGTCGCATGGCGATCTGTTTGCCGAAGTCGGCGGCGGCCGGCTCGAAGCTTCCCATCTCGAGGTAGGTTTGTGCGCGGGCGTTGATTGCCTGGACGTTGTTCGGATCGATGCTCAGCGCGTCGCTGTAATCGTTCACCGCGACCTCGTGCGCGCCTTGGGTGTAGTGCGCGCCGCCGCGTGCCACGAGCAGCGCGGCGTCGGTCTCGCCCAGTTGCTGCGCCTTGTTAAAGTCGGCGATCGCTTTGTCGTACTGCTGCAGGTCGTAATAGGCGTAGCCGCGAAAGGCGTAGTTGGCAGCGTCGGAGGGCACGATCTCGATCGCTCTGCTGAAGTCGGCGGCCGCAAGCTGATACTGTCCCTTGGCATAGTAGGCGCTGCCGCGAGCCTGGAACGCGATGAAGTAATGCGGGTTGAGCGCGATCGCCTTATCGAGACTGTCGATCGCTTGGTCGTATTGCCCTTGATCGAGGAACTTATCGCCTTCGAGGAAGTAGATCTCCTCGGGCCCCAGTTCTGCAGCCGAGACGATCTGAGCCGTGGCCAACGCGACCAGCGTCAACAGCACGTAAATAATGCTTCTGTTCATCGTGGACCCTCCTGTCCGGCGAGAGTCGCCCGGGACGTGAGATCTTTTTTATCTTTATCAGAATTGCTTAGCTGTAAATAGCTTATTCGTTCCAGCACTCTTGGCAAGGCTCGATCTGCGGATTAATCGCCGACCCTCAGCGGCGGCCGCGCTGCCAACGTCTCGGGCCGGATTACCTCGGTCAGCACGCGGCCGCTGATTTGCCGGGGGATGGGTAGGCCCAGCAGGTAGAGGATCGTCGGTGCGATATCCTCGACCTTGGCGTCGTCGCGCAGCCGCGCTCCGGGTTCGATCGCCGGGCCCATGGCCAGGAATACGCCATGGGCGCCGGGCTGCTGACCGCCGGCGTTGATCGTCACCATGAACGGGTTTTCCATCCGCTCGGCGCTGCGCGAGTCGGCGATGATCTCGAGCAGCCGCTCTTCGCGCGGCATGATCCAGGCCGTACGCGGACCCCAGCGCATGACCTCGACTTGCTGCGAGAGCGGGCCGAGCTCCTGAGCCAGGCGATCCTCGATCGAGTTGAACCAGACCTTGGACGCCATGCGGGTTCCGCTCAGCGCGATGTACTTGGTGCGCACCAGTACCCGCCGCTGTCGGCCGTCGACGTCGGTCCAGGTCAGCGGCATCCAGGTCCAGCGTATCCGTGCGGAGACGCGGCCCAGTCCCGCGCGTACGGTCAGCTCGTCTTCCTGCAGCTGGGCCGCATCGATCCCCAGGGCGTCGGGCACTATGCGGGAGAAGCGCACCTCGACCCAGTGTTGGCCGTCGAAGCGGAATCCGCGGCTGGAGCAGATCAACAGGTTGGTCCCCGGATCGAGATTGTCGATTATCTCGCCCAGTCGGAGGTCAAAGGCGACTTGCGCTTGGGTCAGCGGCTCGTCGTCCATCTCCCAGACGATGTTCGCGCCGAACGGCCGTAGCTCGCGCGGTGCGCGGAAATCGACCCAGTCGTAGAGCGCCTCGTCCGCCGCGTTGTGCACCGAGCGGAAGACCACGGCCATCAAGTCGTAGGGCAGCACGCGGCTGAGACAGGCCAAGATCGGGTAGTCCTTGGGTTGCACGTCGATCAGTTCATCGTAGCAACGCTGATAGGCTTGCATGAACTCCGGCGGACCGCTCAGCGGCACTTCGATGCGGCGTTCGATCAGCCGGTCGGGCTCAAAGGGCGTGCCGCCGAACGAGAGGTGCGCCAGCGGCGCCACGCGCTTGCCGCCCTGCGCGGCCATCTGCCAGATGTGCGGGCCGGGCCAGTCCACGTAATGCCCGTCGGGCCGCGGCAGTCCGCTCATTGCCGAAACCCAGACCGAGAGGTCGACCACGTTGAGCGTTGATCGCAGGTTGCCCGCGGCACCCGCCGCCAGCATGCGTTCCATGTTCGGCAGCTTGCCCTCGCGCACCTGGGGCGCGAGCAGCCGCCAGTCGCTGCCTTTGAGGCCGAGCATCAGCACGCGCTGCTGGTCGGGGCCGAACTCGATCGGCCGTAGCGGCGGGTTGGGGATCTCGCGCGTGAAGTACGCGTCGAGCCCTGCGAGCTGATCGGGAGAGAGGAAGTGGCCCGCCATGTCGATACGCACCGGGTGATCCTCGGGCGGCCACCAGCGCCCAGGGCCCAACAGGGTATAGGCGAGCAGTCCCAGGAGCACGGCCGCGCACAGGTAGAGCAGCAGACGCTTGCGGTTTATTACCTTGAGTTTCTTTGACTCGGAAGGCTGATTCTGCGATTCGACCATGGGCGGGGTTTAGTCTGCGATCAGACTGGCCAGTGCGCCAAGCAGCTCGGGCGCAGTGTGCGGCCCCACGCTCATCTTGCTCTCGTATTCGTAGAGCCCGTTGCCGAAGTCCGACTCGGGAAGGATGTAGCCCAGCTCGTCGTTGCAAAGCGAGAACAGCATCTTGTGCTTACAGTCGAGCAGCTCCTTGGCCGCGAGCCCCACCGCGGGCAGGGTTTCGCCGGGCATGGTGATTGCGCCCAGCGGTCCCAGGCGGATCGCGGCGACCTCGGTACGCAGCCGTCCCCCCTCGGGCCTGCGCTCGCCGAGCACGCCCATGTTGCTCATGAAGGCCAGCAGCTTGTTCTCAAACGGCAGCAGCAGCTCCGCGCGGCGGTAGTCGATCGACGGCGCGTCGACCTTGCGCGCCTTTTGCAGCGCGTCCACCGCGCACTGTCCCAGGTGTGTGCCCAGCTCGACCGTGAACTCGCGTCTGCGCGCCTGGGACGTGTCTTCGGTCAGCGCCGGGGTGACCATTCCGCCCAGGGCGCCGGAGACGAACAGCCCCACTCCGCCCAGGGCCGACTCGACGGTCGTCAGCAGTTGCGCGGGGTAGTCCGGCGAGAGCAGGTGGTTGCGATCCCACAGCGTCTCGGGATGACAGCCGAAGTTGACCAGCGTGGCGATCGTCCGGCCGGCGAGGTCGTCG
Source organism: Candidatus Alcyoniella australis (assembly GCA_030765605.1). Lineage (NCBI taxonomy): Bacteria > Candidatus Lernaellota > Candidatus Lernaellaia > Candidatus Lernaellales > Candidatus Alcyoniellaceae > Candidatus Alcyoniella > Candidatus Alcyoniella australis. The sequence continues at coordinate 43,605 of JAVCCG010000059.1, read as the reverse complement.
AGCCGCAGCAACGTCATCTGCTCGTCGATCAGATTCGGTTCGCGGATGTTCTCGACCCATCCGGCGCGATCCGTGCGATCGACCGCAGTGTAGGCGACTGCCGGTCGGGCGTTGATCCGCGCTTTGTTTACGGCAAAGGCGATCTCGTCGAACAGCGAATCCATGTACTGCGGGTCGATGCCCGAGACCAGCGGCAGCTCGCCCAGGGCCTTGCCCCACAATCCCATGGTGTCCGGCCCGGAGTGCGTGTGTGTGCAGTGGATCAACACGTTGTGCTGGTCGATGCCGCTGATCCGCGAGCGGATCTGTTGCACGAACTGCCAGCTCAGGCCGATCAGGTCGCAGGCCACCAGCGCCAGCTCGGTGCTGCCGTCGCTGATGTAAAGCGCCCGCGCCCAGAGCGGATCGAGCACCCCGCGGCAGATGCGGTTGGGCGCGAACCCCGCCAGGTAGCATTTCCCCAGATCGGTGGGCGTAATCCTGACCGCAGCCGCGCCGGCCCTGAATTCATCTTTGCGCTTTGCCATATTCCTACCAGTCCTCAACTGCGAAACGGATAGAACAAGAAGATAACAAATCCGACGAACAGCGCCAGCCCTGCCACGGGGAATGAGAGCAATATCCCCGTCGGGTTTGCGCTGGTCTGACCCAGTCCGGCCATCAGCTGGGTGTAGATCAACGGAGTCAGCGCCGCGGCCAGCCGATGGCTCATGCCCTCGATGCCGTAGTAGATCGCCTCGCGTCGCAGGCCGGTGAGGCTCTCGTCGTGGTCGATCACCTCGGCGAAGATCGCACGCGGCAGCACGAAGAACGTCGAAATGAAGAACGTGCAACAGGCGAAGACCAGCGTAAAGTGGATCAGCGTTATCTCGCCGCGGGACAGCGGCCCGGAGCCCAGGGCCGCGAGCAGTCCGGCCACGGCGCGTCCGAGGAACGGGTTGCTGCCGCTGAAGTAGATCAGCGGCAGCAGCAATCCGAACCCTAGCAGGCCCGTGCAGTACAACGCCTTTTTACCAAAGCGCGAGGCCAGTCTGCGCACCAGCGGAAACTGCGCGGCCGCGCCCAGAATGATCATCGCCTGCAACGCGCCCGCGGTCCCCGCGCTGTAGCCCGCCACGCGCACTACCAGAAACGGGATCACCGCCACGGTGGTGTCAACGCCGATGCGGAAGAACGAGGCCGCGAGGATGTACGGCGTAAATCCGCGATTGCGGAAGCATTGGGCCATGGAGCGCCACAGGCTGTAGCCCACTTCCTTGCTCGGGCCGTGCGGACTCTCGCGCACCGAGCGCACCGCGACGATCAGCGCCGCGAGGCTGATCAGCCCGGCGACCAAACCGGTGAGCTTGTAGCCGTCGGCCAAACGCAGCGGCCCCAGCTCGATCCCGGCCGAGCCGTGCTGAATCAGCAGGCCGGCGCCTACCCCGGCGAGCACCATGCCCAGGATGTCGAAGTAGCCCATCCAGATCGAGGTCTTTACGCGCTCGTCCGCGTTGCGCACGATCTCGGGCATCAGGCTTAAGTAGGGCGCGGTCACCGCTACATGCGCCACCCAGTAGCAGCTTAGCACCAGGCCCAGGAAGATCGAGTTGGTCCAACTCGGATGGTCGTGCGGCGGGAACCACAGCAGTACGAAGAACAGGCTTAGCAGCGGAGCGCCCAGTGCGATGAACGGCACGCGGCGGCCCCAGGGAGTGCGAATTCGGTCTGAATAAAAACCGATCAGCGGATTGGAGACGACCTCGCCGATGCGCGACAGGAAAACGATCAGCCCCAGCGCCGCGGTGGTGACCAGAGCCCGCGAGGGATTTTCGCCGCCGGTATAGAAGTAGATCAGCCACCCGCCGACCACCGCGGGCGTGAGGGTCAGGCCCAGCTCGCCGCTGGAATACAGCAGCCTGCGGCGCGTTCCGAGCGCGGGCGTTGCGGGCGGTTCCAATTGCTTTCCTCTTTCGTTTCGGTCTGTTTATCACGCGTGCGATGGTGCGGCAAACCGTGAGTGCAGTCCTTGACAATCCTCCCGACCCGGCTTTAGGGTGTGCCGGTATCTGGTCTTATCAAGAGCGGTGGAGGGATTGGCCCTTCGAAGCCGCAGCAACCGGCGGGGCGACCGCGTTCCGCGCTGGTGCTAATTCCAACGGGGTTTATCCCGGGAGATAAGGTTGGGGCAAGCGATCAGACGCGTCCCCTTCCTGCTTTTGGGAAGGGGATTTTTCGTGGCCCGGAACATTGATCGATGACGCGGGCTAGGGAGGTGGTCGGCAGATGAGCGAACAACTGCGAACGATCAAGCAGATCAACGAGCGCATCGCAACGGGCGACGTGGTGGTGCTCACAGCCGAGGAGCTGGCCGCGGCAGTCGAAGAGGACGGGCTGGAGAAGACCGCGCGCCGGGTGGACGTAGTGACCACCGGCACCTTCGGACCGATGTGTTCCAGCGGCGCGTTCATCAACTTCGGCCACGCCACTCCGCGGCTGCGCGCCTCCAAGGCCTGGCTCAACGACGTGCCGGCCTACGCCGGAATCGCTGCGGTCGACGTATTCATCGGCGCCACCGAGCTGGCCGAGGACGACCCGACCAACAAGGTCTTCCCCGGACGTTTCGAGTACGGCGGCGCCCACGTGATCCACGACCTGCTAACCGGCAAAAAGGTCACGTTGCGGGCCGTATCGTACGGCACCGATTGCTACCCCGGCCGCAGCCTGATCAAGGAGTTGACCCTCGATCAGCTGCCCAACGCCTGGCTGTACAACCCGCGCAACTGCTACCAGAACTACCCGGCGGCAGTGAACCTCAGCGCCAAAACGATCTACACCTACATGGGGATCCTCAAGCCCGACGCGGGCAATATCAACTTCTCCAGCGCCGGAGCACTGAGCCCGATGCTCAAGGATCCGGAATACCGCACCATCGGCCTGGGAACCAAGATCTTCCTCGGCGGCGGCGTGGGCTGGGTCGTGGGCCACGGCACCCAGCACAACCCGCAGGTCGAGCGCACGGCCGGAGGGGCGCCCAAGAACGGCGCCGGAACATTGGCGCTGCAAGGCGACCTCAAGGGGATGAGCGCCGATTGGCTGCGGCCGACCAGCCTGTTGGGCTACGGCGTGTCGATGACCATGGGCGTGGGAATTCCGATCCCGATCATCGACCAGGCGATCTGCGGCCAGGCTGCGGCCACGGACAGCGAGCTGCTGACGCAGATCGTCGACTACTCCGAGGACTATCCCAACGGTCAGGCCAAAGACCTGGCCGAGGTCAGCTACGCCGAGCTGTACTCGGGCCAGGTCGAGTTCCGCGAAAAGACGGTCCCCACGGCAAGCATGTCCTCGCGTCCCAAGGCGCGCGAGATCGCGGCGCTGCTCAAGGACTGGATCGCCACGGGTAACTTCACCCTGGGCGAGGCTCAACAGCTTCTGCCGCGCTGATGTACCAGCCGCGCGTCTATCGCCACGAGCTCGAGGCCGACCTGGGTGCGCTGCAACGCTTTGAGTTGCACGCGGGCGAGTCCGACCTGCTGGTGATCGCCTCGCGGCCCATGGAGCGCGAGGCGCTGGAGGCGTTGCTCAAGGCGCGTGACGAGGTGCAGTCGGCCATCGAGCGCGATTCGAAGTTCGCCCAATCGCTGGCGCCGTTGCCGCCGGTTCCCTTTGCGCCGCCCACGGTTCGTCGGATGATCCACGCCGCGGAGCAGTCCGGCACCGGGCCGATGGCAGCAGTGGCCGGGTCGATCGCCCAGTCCGTGGGCGAGCGTTTGGCGCAGGACTGCGCTGTGGTGATCGTGGAGAACGGCGGCGATCTGTACCTTGCGGCCGATTGCGAACTCAGCGTCGGCGTGTTCGCCGGCGGCTCTACGCTGTCGGGCAAAATCGGACTGAAGATTGAGGCCTCGCGCCTGCCCGCGGGCGTAGCCACATCTTCGGCCAGCGTGGGGCACAGCCTGTCGCAAGGAGCGACCGACGCGGCCTGCGTAGTGGCCGACGACGCGGCCCTGGCCGACGCCTGCGCCACGGCACTGGGCAACATGGTGGGCGACGCAGGCGAGGTTGACGCGGCGCTACACAAGATCGTGGGGCTCGAGGGCGTGCGCGGTGCGCTGGTGATTATCAACGACAAGATCGGTGCGTTGGGCGAAATCGAGCTGACGCATCTTCAAGGGGAGTGATCGATGGAGATTCACAAGATCAAAGTGCTCAAGGTCAACAAGGCTAACCTGCAGCGGCCTGTGGTCTGCGAGCTCAGCCGCAAGTTCGACCTGACGTTTTCGATCCTCAAGGCCAAGATTCTGCCGCGCCAGGTGGGATTGATTATCCTCGAGTTCTGGGGCGAGCAGCACAAGTACGAGGAGGCGATGGAGTTCCTCACGTCCCAGGGCGTGCGCGTGGAGGGGATCGAACAGGAGATCGCCTACGACGAGCACAAGTGTACGCAGTGCGGCGCCTGCGTCACATTCTGCCCCTCGGCGGCCCTGCGCATCGACGACCGCAAGACGATGAAGATCGTCTACCATCCCGAGGATTGTGTGGGATGCGAGCTGTGCCTTACCGGCTGTGGGCCGCGGGCAATGAGCGTGGCCAACAACTATGTCGAGTTCGCCGTCAACGCCTGACGGGGTGGGGCGGGGGTAAAGATCGATAAATCGATCTTTGTGTGTAGGGCTCGCCTGGGGCACCGCAAAGGTGCCTAAAACTTGAAAGCCACCGACCCTTTGAAGTTGCGTCCGGGCTCGAGCAGGCCCGAGCCGTGATATTTGTACGGCTCGTCGAACACGTTCTCAATGGCGGCCCGCAGCTCGATGTGCTTGCTCGGGTTATAGCCCGAGCGCAGGTGGAACACGCTGAACCCCTCGGTGCCCTTCGGACCGATGCGCGAGTCGGATTCGTCGCCCGCGCTCAGCCGGTCCTGCTTGGCCGACCAATCGATCGCGGTCTCAAACCAGGCGTGCTGTTCGCTGAAGTTCAGCCGTAAATATCCCGAGCCCATCAGCGGCGGAATGCGACGCATCGGTTCATCGTCGGTATCGTTCTGGCCGTAGGTATAGGAGACGCTTGCGCCGCCGAAGAGGAAGTCGCGCATCATTTCGGCGTTGGCCGCGAACTCGCCGCCGTAGATGTACGACTCGCCGACGTTCTCGTTGCGGTTGACGCGGTCATCGCCGATGTACTCCTGACCCTGATAGGTCGCGGGCTTACGCGCGATCAGATCCTCGATCTGCGAGTAGAAACCGAACAGCGAGAGCCTGCCGCGCGCGCCGCTCAGCCGGTAGCCCAGCTCATACTGGATCATGGTCTCGGGTTCCAAGTCGGGATTGGGCACGTCGTAGCGCCCGTCTTCGCTGCCCAGCTTGGTCAGGTCGTCGATGCTGGGCACGCGGAAGCCGCGCGACGCGCCGAGGATGATCCCGTGCCCCTGTGCCGGAATGAACATTGCGTGCGCCGACCAGGTTAGATCGTCGATCGGATCGTCGATCGCCACCTTGCCCAGTTCCGGGTCGTCGATCTCGCAAGCGGGTTGGAAATAGCTGTAGCGCATGCCGGGCACGAGCTTGAGCCAGTCGACCGGTGTCACCCGCAGTTCGAGGTATCCGGCGGCGTTTAGAAACGAGGAGCCATCGGGGAACTGCGGCGCGGCCTCGGCCTGGGTCGCGCCCTGATGGATCTTGCGCTGCGACGAGATCTCGTCGTTGTAGACCTCGCCGCCGTATATCAATCGCACCCAGCGACCGATGGGCGTCTCGAGTTGCAATCCGCCGCCCAGGGTATCGACCTGGTCCAGATCGCGCGTCTCGAGATCGGGCGTGTCGGCCTTGATCTTCTGCCGTCCCTCGAGCTGGGTTTGGTACGAGGCGAACAGCTCGGCGTGGTCCAGGAAGGTCAGCGCACCGTGGCTGATCAGCTTGGTATAAAACAGGCTGCGGCGCTGGGGCTCGAACACGTTTTTGATGTTGTCCGGGTCGTAGTTGGGCACCTCGTCGAGGTTGGCGTTCTGCGCCGAGAGCTGCCAGGAGAAGTGCTCGCCAAAGTGCAAATCGACGTTGCCCGCGAAGTCCTGTTCCTCGTAGGCCGCGGGCGCCTGCAGCGGCTGGGTGCCGCCGGGATCGACGTCGTCGAACTGGCGGAACGAGCCCGAGGCGGTGATGCCCAGCACTGTGCGTACGTTGCCCGAGAGGTTGAGGTTGGCGGTCTGCTCGCGCTCGGCCGAAGTGGCGCGCACCATGGCGCGGGAATTGAGACCCAGGCGCTTACTGAAGTCGTGGCGGCGCTTGGTGATCACGTTGATCGTGCCGCCCAGCGCGTCGGTGCCGTAGAGCACCGAGCCCGGACCGCGCACGACCTCGATGCGCTCGATGAACAGCGGGTCGATGGTGTTCAGATATTGGTTGGGCCCGCCGCGGAATGTCGAGTTGTTGACGCGCACGCCGTCGACCAGCAGCAACACCTGGTTGCCCGCCAGGCCGCGGATGAACGGCGCGCCGCCGCCCTGGTTGGTGCGCTGCACCAGGATTCCGGCCTGGGAACGCAGAGCCTCGGGCACGCTGCGCGATACGCGGTCGTCGATCATCTTCGAGCTGACGATCGACATTGCGCGTGCGGTGCGCGACAGGTCCGCGGGGCTGCGTTCGGCCGTGACCACGTACTCGTCCAGCGCGGTCGGCGGCTGCTTGGCAAAAGCGGGCGCAGCGTTGGCTGTGATCAGCGCCAGGGCAATGCAAATGATGGTCATCATCGACGGCAAGCGATACATCGGCTGTTCCTCGTCTATTGATTCGGTCGGAAGACGCTGGTGACGTCGAGGCATTATATCCGCATAGCGCAGGTTTCAAAGGGTGTTCTCGCCGCGGCCGAACGGAGCCAAATAAAAAACCGGGAACGGAAGGTCCGTCCCCGGGTCATTTTCGATCTCTATTCATACCGCTCCGCAAAGTCTGCGGATGCGGTGGTAGATCATACTACCAGCGGTTGCGTCCGCCGCCGCCGCCGCCGCCGCCGCCATCGCGGTCGTTACGCGGGCTCTTCTCACGCGCTTCGCTCACCTGAATCGTGCGACCGTCCAGGGAGGTGCCGTTGAGTGCGGAGACAGCCGACTTTGCGCTGTCGTCGTCGGCCATCGTTACAAAGCCGAATCCACGGGAGCGTCCCGAGTCGCGGTCCTTGATGACCACGGCGTCGGTTACTTCGCCGTGCGATGCGAACGCGTCGCGCAACGACTCGTCGGTCGTATTCCAGCTTAGTCCACCAGCATACAGTTTCTTCGCCATTCTCTTGTCTCACTTTCCTCTTGTGCCTTCTTCTTTGAAAGGCACGTCATAAGTGGCGGGGTCCAGTGCCCGCCTTCACATACGCCGCCCACTATGGTCGGCCTCGATTCCCTAACGTACAGACAGCTTGATGGATACTCCAAGGTGTGGCATGCAGGGAAGGCGCGTTATGTACCACATTTAAAGAATAAAATACAACCCCAAATATTACGCGAGCATAATTATCCGCGGATTGAGTACCGCGAGCAGCCCCAGCAGGTTGTCCGGCTCACCGGGGATGATGTGGCGCCAGCCGCCGATATGCGTTATGCGACCCGGACCCGAGGCCAGCAGCTCGCCGATACGCGCGGCCATCAGTCGGTCGCGCTGGAACAGGTCCGGCGGGGGTTCGCCCGCAGTGCTCTCGCCGTTAAGGGCTGACAGTGCCAGCTTGGTCTGCTGCCGCACGGCGTCGGCCAGGTTGTAATGTTCGGTCTGGAGCAGGCGCGCGATGTTCGCGGGGCAGGTCAGCTCGCTCCAGTTCGCGGTCTCGCGCCGGCTGTGCTCGTCGCTGTCGATCGGCTCCCAGTTCGCGCCGATGCGACGGCAGTAGTCGCGCACCGCGCGCACCTCAAAGGGGATGCGCATTTGACGGCGGATCGACTCGATGGCGCCGTGGCCGAGCATTCGCGTGATTGTCGCGGCCTGCTCGTCGCTGCCCGCTACGGCGTCCGGGACCACGGCCAGCTTGTTGATGGTGCGGCCGACCTCGTTGAGCATTCCCTGGCCGTTGCTGACGCGAAAGTCCAGGCCGTGGCGGCTGGCCTCGACCGTCACCGCGTCGGGCTGGATTCGCGCCAGCAGATCGCCGAGCCTGCGAAAGCCCTCGGGATCGAGGTGGACCAGGCCGACCAGGATTAATCTACTGTCTGCGGGCCCTGAAACGTGCATACTCGTAAAGTTTGGCAATGGCCAGCACGGCCTTTTCCGGGGTGGTGAAGACCACTACCTTGCCGCCGTTTTCGATGGTGTAGGCCTTGGTCGCGCCGCCGGAAAGGCTGACCGGAATGATCGGAATCCCGGTGCGCTTGGTCAGTTTGTAGGCGTCGTTGAGAAACACGAACTCGCGATTGGCCATGTCCTGGCTGATGAACTCGGCCATTTGCTCGTCGATCTGCGGGCTGTATTTTGCACCGAGCTTGACCGAGCGGTCGACGATCAGGTCGGTGCCGACCACGCCGAGCACGATCATCGAGGAGAAGCCGCCGGACTTTGCCATGCCGCGCATCGCGGTGGTGAACACCTCGAGGTCGAGCTTGCCCACCAGGTCGATCGGGTTGGAGCGGCTCCAGTACGGCGGGAGCAGCGCGTCCATCTGGGCGATCAGTTCGTCGGGAAGCTCTGGCAGGCGCAGGCCGGTTTCCACACACTCGTCGGCGGTGACCACGCCCCAGCCGCCGCCGAGGGTGATTACGCCCACGCCGTCGCCGCTGGGAAGCGGCAGGTAGGCAAAGGCGCAGGCCAGGTCGATCATCTCGCTGGGGCTGCGCGCCTCGACCAGGCCCGCCTGGCGCACCACCGCCCGGAACACCTCGCTGGAGCCGCTCATCGCGCCGGTATGGCTCGATGCCGCGGTCTGGCCCGCGCGGGTGCGTCCGGCCTTGAGCACGATCACCGGTTTGATCGACGCCGCGCGTTTGGCCGAAGCCAGGAAGCGCCGGCCCTCGTCGATCCCCTCCATATACATGATGATCACGCTGGTGCTCGGATCGTCGGCCAGGTAGTCCAGCAGCTCGCAGGTATCGACGTCGCCCTCGTTGCCCGTGCCGATGAACTTGTTGATCCCCAGACCCTGCTCCTCGGCGAACGCCATCATCTGGGTGCCCAGGTTGCCGCTCTGGCTGATCATGCTGATTCCGCCGTTCTTGGGGAAGACCGGCGCGCCGCTGGTGTAAAGCTTGACCTCGGTCGAGAGGATGCCCATGGTGTTCGGCCCGATGACCCGGATTCCGCCCTCGCGCGCGCGTTGCATCAGCCGCTGCTCCAGGCCGGTCCCTTCGTCGCCGGTCTCGGAGAACCCCGAGGTGATCATCACCACCGCCGGAACGCCCTTGGCGATGCAGTCCTCGATTACCGCGCCGACCGCCTTGGCCGGCACCGTGATCAGCACCAGGTCGACCGGCCCCTCGATATCGAGCAGGCTGGCGTAGCAGCGGCGCCCGATGATCTCGCTCTCTTTGGGATTGACCGGGTAGATCTCGCCCTGATATCCGCCATGGACCATGTTGACCATCAGGAACGAGCCCCACTTGATGATCTGTGAGGAGGCTCCGACCACCGCCACCGAACGGGGCTTGAAAAAATAGTCGAGTTGATTCACGTGTTGTTTAGTCTGGGCGCTCATGGTTTGATTCCTCTCAAATGCGCGCGAAGATTAGCAGAAGCTTTACGGATCGTCCAGGGCGTCAATCCACGCGCCGCAGCACGTAAAGCAGCTTGCCGTCGCGGTCGTGGGTGGTGTTGACCGCGCGGTATTGGGGCAGGGCCGCGCACAGCTCGTCGAGCCGGCCGGGCTCGATATTGCTAAAGATCGTCCGCCTGGTCTGCGGCCCGCAGACCTCGCGCTCCGGCCCGAGCATCAGCTCGGGGCGCTGGTCGACCAGGTCGGCCAGCTGGCCGTCGGGTTGCTCGGCCTGCTCGTCGAGGAACACGCTGAACACGTCCATCCCGCGGTAGAGCGTGCGCATTCGTATCTGTAAAAACGGCACGTTCACGCTCTCAAACACGCCGACCCGCGAGTGGGCGGGCCAGTCGCCGTATTTCAGCAGCGCCGCCGCCGCGTTCGTGACCTCCGGCCGGTCGGATCGCGGAACACTGGGCACGTCCTTTTCCAGCTGGAACCGCCGACCTTCGCCCGCCTGAGGGATGAAGCTCAGCTCAAAACAGCGCCAGCCGACGTTGGCCAGCAGCAGGCAGATCGCCAGGGTGGCCAGCGGCTTTAGCGACCCCAGCCGCAGGCGCAGTGTGTTGAGCCCCACGGCGATCAGCACCGAGAGCGCGGGGACCAGCAGCAGCAGCCGACGGGCCTCCTTATTCTCCAGGTAGCTGAACATCGCAAAGCCGGACAGGGCGGTCAGCGCCACGTGAGCCACAGCTCGACGGTCGCCCCCGGGTCTGAACCAGGCAATCGCCAATCCCAGCAGCGCCAGCTTGCTCAGGGTCGGCTCGAGAAACACGTTGTACAGCTCGCTGGGCACGATCAGCAGCTTGCGGCCGATGAACTCGGGACGAATGCTGTACTCCGAGAACACCGGGCCGTAACGCCAGCCGTACTTGATCATCTCCAACGCGCCGCGCGGCAGCTCGTCGAGCCACAGCCGAGCTACAACGGCGAACGCGATTCCGGCCGCCATCAGCGAGAGCAGCATGCCGCGCAGCAGCGGACCGCGAGTGTCCTCGACGCGTCCGGGCCGCAGCGCCAACAACCAATACAACGCCGGGCCGAAAAGCGCGGGCACGGCGTAGATCGGGAACTCGTAGCGCACGAACAGCCCGGCGGCGGCCAATAGGCCAAGCAGTGCGGCCCCCATCCAGTTGCCCGGACGTCGCGCGGCCCAGGCCACGGCGGGGATCCAGGCGGCGATCGCCATTGCCGGAACCTCGAGATGCGTAACGCGCGAAAACCCGATTACCCCGGGGATGCACAACGCAATCAGCCCGGCGAGCACCCCCTCGGCCGGGCCGAACGTGACCCAGCCCAGGGCCGCGGCCCCCAACACCAGCAGCACCAGAAACGGCGCCATCGCCAGCACCTCGGAGGGTCGATCCGGCCCCTTGGCCGTGACCAGCGCCGCAGGCAGCAGGGCGTAGACGTTCCAGGAGAGCACCGGGTATTTGCGCCAGGCGTGGATCAGCTGCCGGAACTCCAGCGGTCGCTGGTTCAGCAGCAGCTCGGCCGCAATGTCGTGGGCGTTGAATACGTACTTGGCGCAGTCCTCCTCCGGCGGCAGGGGGAACTGGTCGAGCTTGGACCACTGCCAGTTGAGCCAGGACCAGAGCCCGCAGCATGTCAGCAACAGCAGCACGCCGAGCAACGCCACACTGCGGCGTCCGAGGGAGCGACCAAGTAAACGCATTGAGCCTAGCCTGAAAGATTCCCGATCCTTCGTCAACGCCCGGCTTTGAGCCGGGCACCTTAGAGGTGCAGCAAAACTCGCGTAGTACGCTGGTCGTAATCCAATGTGCCACCCCGCCCCCGGCTCGAAGCCGGGCGACAGCTCGCTCAGCGCGGTCTCAAAGACCCTTTGTGCATCGAGACAATCTGTTTACTACGATCATCAATCAGCGGTCGCGGCGTGGCGCGTTGCATAACAACCAGGGTCCGCTCGCGTGCCATGCGGGCACCTCAAAGGTGCCCCCGCGTTTACTCAAATATTGTCTTCACAATCTTTCCCATCCCAACCCGGATTACCCCAGCTGCAGGTCGAGGCCCGGGGCGAGGTGGGTCAGGTTGCCGCCCTTGAAAACCGCCTGGACCGAGCTAAGCGCGTCCGCGTTTTCCAGCGGGTCGTGCTTGAGCAGCACCACGTCGGCGTACTTGCCCGGCTCGAGGGTGCCGCAACGATTATCAATCCCGCAGATGCGGGCGTTGACCGCCGTGGCCGCACGCAGGGCGATGGAGGGCGGCATGCCGTTTTTACAAAGCAGCTCGACCTCGTGGTGCAGTGCGCCGGGGAAGGTCAGCGGAATCCCCGAGTCGTTGCCCACGCCGATGGTCGCGCCCGCGCGGAACAGCCGACGCAGGTTGCGCGCACCGTTGACCACCAGGCGCGTGTAAATTTGTGGGTTGAACGAGCTGGGCAGTTCGCGCTTGGGATCGCGGTAGCCCTCGCTGGAATAGTACTCCACCGTATCGCCCACCAGCTGCGCGACCTTGGGCACACAGTGGCGCGGGATCTCGGGCAGCACGCGCTCGTCGCGCCATGCCAGCAAGTCGAGCAGCTCCTCCTCGTCCGAGAACGGATCGCCCTGCGAACGGTAGGCGTTGTTGATCCCGGCGCTGGCTGTGGGTACGAACGGAACTTTCGACTCGGCAAGCAGTGCCACCTGCTTGTCGCTGAGCTCCACGTCGCCCGCCACGTGCTCCAGCGAATCGACGCTGAATTGCACGCCGCGTTCCATGCCCTGGGCGTAGAGGTGATGCGCGGCCAGCGGCAGGCCGAGTTTTAGCGACTCGTCGCGGATCGCCTCGAGTTGCGCATCGCTGAACACGTTGAGGTCGCCGTGCCCCCACATCAGCGAACGATGGTCCAATGCGATTTTGATCAGGTCCGCGCCCAGGTCGTGGTAACGCTTGACCAGGTCTCGCGCCTGGGCAGCATCGCTGGCCAACAACGAGGGCCGTCCGACCATCGCACGCACCATCCACGGCAGCTTCTCGGCAAAGTCGGGGTACCCGCCGGGCACGGCGAGGAACCCGATCGGTGTCAGAATTCGCGGGCCGGCCAGCTCGTCGGTGTCGATCTTGATTTTGTCGCGCGCCATCACCTTGGGCAGCGAACCCATGTCGCGCACCGTGGTCACGCCCCAGGCCAGGCTGTCGGTGTAATTACGCTCGATCTGCTCCATCACCTTGGAGGTCTGCCAGACGCTGAAGTGGGCGATGCCCGGCTGGGTGATGTGGCAATGGGCGTTGATCAGGCCGGGGATCGCGTAGCATCCGCCGCAGTCAAGCGGACGCGCCGTGGCAATGCGTTCATCGTAGGGATCGACCAGCGCTTCGATCAGACCGTTGCGCACCAGCAGCACTCGATCGGGCACGATCGCTCCGGCCTCGACGTCGATCACCCGGCAGTTGACCAACGCCAGCAGCTCGTTCGATTGCGGCCGGAACACGTGCACCGGCGCGGGCTTGGCGCAGCCCACGAGCGAAAGCGAACCCAGCGCGGCCGTGGCCGCTGCGCCCTTAACGATGAAGCTTCTGCGATCCATCACAAAACCCTCCGGATGATAATGCCAAATGTTAGCCTGTCGCGCCGATGGTTGCCAGAGAAAGGTAGGGAGGTGGTGTGGTGTTTTGGAGCGGCACGCCGCACCGGGCCAAGCCGGTGCGAACGACGTTTGTGTCGGCTGCGGCACGACGTGCCGGAATCGAATCTCTGTTATCAATCCTGCCAGGCGAGCTTGAACCCTTGGCCGGTGACGATCTCGTTGCTGATCAGCGGGATCTCGCCCGGCGGGATGATCACCTTCATCGTGCAGGAATCGAGGATGTCGCGCTGGACGTCCACGCCGGGCATCAGCTGTATCAGGGTCATGCCCTGCTGCGTGAGCTGGAACACGCCGACGTTGGTGACGTAGAAAATCTGTTTGCCCTTGGCCAGCATCTGTTTGCCGTTGAACGTGACTTCGCTGACGTGCTGTTTGAACTTGTGCTCGCCGGGTTTGACGATCTTGAGCTTGCCCTCGCTGATTTCCATTTGGGCGTGGGCCATCCAGGTTCCGACGAACAGCACTTTATTGGCCGCGCGGGTCAGGTCGGGGAACCCGCCCGGGCCTACGTAGTTGATTGCGCCTTCGCCGCGGCGCGAGACGTTGACGTTCCCATCGGAATCCGCCTCGAGCAGGCCGAGGATCGTCAGGTCGAGCTTGTCGTCGCAGAGGTGGAAGACCTTGGACGAGTTCATAATTTGCTCGGGGTTGATCGCCGCGCCGAAGAAGATCCCCGGGGCCGATAGTCCGCCGACCACGCCGGTCTCGACAATCAGGTGGATTTGCTGCACCAGCCCGCCCTCGTACACGTAGCGGCAGACCTCCTCGGGCAGTCCGACTCCGAGGTTGACGTATTCGCCGGGCTTGGTCAGCCCGGTGAACATCGTGGCGCCGACCCGGGCCAAGGCGTTGTCCACATCGTTGCGCACCGGCGTGATCTTCAGCACGCCGTTGGCGAACTTGAGCGTCTCCACCGCCTCCTGGAAGTCGACCTTGTGTTCGACGGTGAACATCGGCCAATAGCGGCGCTGGGGGACCGAGCCGGTCTGCTCGTTGTAGGGATTGACGATGATCGCGTCGACCTGATCGGCGCGTAAAAAAATATTCTGCTCGTCTTTTTCGATGATGTCCGACACGGCGGCCAGCACCAGTCCGCCGTTGCGGCGGGCGGCCAGGGCCGAGTCGTACGACTCGGTGACCATCGGCGCGTACTTGTTGTAAAGGTTGCCCTCGGAATCGGCGTAGGTCGCGGTAAACATCGCCACGTCGATCTTGGGCATGGTGTAGCGCAGCTTGTCGCCGTGCGGTTCGACGTAGCAACGATCGGTGGTGCCGGGCAAAATCGCGGTGCCGGTGCCCACGCGCGGATCGATGAACGTGCCCACGCCGGTGTCGCTGTCCACGTGGTACACGCCCTTACCTTGGTTCTCCACCAGATAGGACTGCACGCCCTGGGGCATGGTGTGGATCTCGATCTGCCCTTTGTCGGCCAGCCGCAGGAGGGTCTTAACAGTCTCGACGTGGCCGCCGATGAACTGTGTGACCAGTCCCGGTTTGTCCAGCTCCTCGAGGGTTCCGGGTACGCGGCCGCGGCTGCCCTGGGCGCCGACGGTAATCCAGGTCAAATTCCGCGGATGGCCGGTCAGCTCATTGAGCTCGCGAATGCCGTAGAAAAAGACCGAGCAGCGGGTGTTGCCCGCCATGCCCGAGGAGAAGCAGCAGGCGTCGTCCGGGATCATCTTTACCGCTTCCCAGGCGTTGACGAACTTGGGATTCTGCTGCTTAAGCTTCTTGGGCACGTAGTTCAGATCGCGTCTGCTCCAGGTGGCGCGCCACCTGGCGATGTGCACCAGAATTTTTGCCTTATCAAACAGGTTCATCCTCGCACCTCCTACTGAAAACAGCGCGACGATTGCCGGTGGAATGCGGATGAATGGGCTCAAGGGCGGGTGACCCTGAAGATCGAATAGATGATAACCGATTGGTACGGTTTTGCACAGCGGGTTTCAAACTTGCCCCGGTCGGCGGCCGAAGGGTAGCCTGTGGCATTCATCGACGTTCGGAGGAAATGGATGAGCAGCAGGTCGATATTAGCCCTGAGCGTACTGTGCCTGGCAGCGGCCATTATCTTATGGTCGATGGCCGAACCGCTGCAGGCGGCCGACGCCTCGACGTTGTTCCAATGCGCGCGGCAGCAGTGGCAGCGCAATCAGGCCGCGTACTCCGACTACCAGTGCACCATGACCTCCGATCGTAAGGTCTGGCACCTTAACGGCGAGCTGGAGCGGCACAACGTGTTGGTCAAGCGCGTCTACTTCAAGCCGCCGAATATGCGGCGCGAGGTCTTTATCTCGGGCACGATGAACGACGAACCAGCGCAGAAGAAGGACTTCATTTTCGAGCGCCTCGGTCTGGACAACAGCCTGTCGGTGGGCGATCTGGAGCTGTTCCGGATTGGGGCCGAGCAGCAGTTCGCCTACGAGGCGCCGGGGATCAAGACGCGCGCGGGCGAGCAATTCGAAGTCTTGAAGTTTCGCAGTCTGCAACCTAAAAAGACCGAGCTGCAACAGGGACGGCTGTTCCTCGACCCGGATACTTGCATGCTGCGCAGGATCGAGGGCGAGGTGATCAACCGTCTGGTGCAGACCAATCGGATGAAGTTCTCGATGGACTTCAGCCAGGTGCGGCCCGACGTCTGGCTGCCCTCGCAGATGACCATCGAGGGCGTGGTTAAAATGGTGCTGATGAAGCGCAAGACTTTTACGCGCAACGTGTTTAGCGACTATCGCCTGGACTTGGGTTTGTCCGACGAGCTATTCGATTGATAGACCGAGGTCAAAGATGATCAAGCCCGAGCAATACGTCCGCCGGATCGTCGAGTCGCTGGCGAGGATTCCGCGGCGCGGCGCGACCCTGCGCGGCGAGCGCGAAGCGGCCAAGCTGGTTGCGGATGAACTGGACGCCCTGGGCTACGAGGTCAGCGAACACGAGTTTCGCGCGCCGGCGCGTTTCGGGTCCTTGGCGATCGGTGTGTTCGCCCTGGGTTTGGTCGGCCTGCTGCTGGGGTTTGAATATCCGCTGATCGGGCTGTTGATCGGCGGCGCGGCGCTGCTGCTGGTGCTCAAGCTCAACGACTACCGCTCGGATCTGTTGACGCGACTGCTGAGTTCGGGGAGCTCGCGCAACGTGGTCGGCGCGCGCGAGGTCGAGAACCCCACGATCAACCTGGTGCTCAGCGCGCACATCGACGCGGCACAATCCGGGTTGATGTTTCACCCACGGGTCAAGCGGTTGTTCGCCAAGCTCAACGCCCAAAACAGTCGTCCGCACGGACCGCTGTACATCCCGACGATCATGCTCGGCGCTGGATTGGCAATGGTGCTGATGCGGCTGTTCAACGCCTCGGGCTGGCTGCCCGACGCGATCCAGGGCGCGGCTGCCGCGGCCTGCGGACTGACGATGTTGGTCTGCGTGCAGTGGTCGCTATCGCCCTACGTGCCCGGCGCCATCGACAACGCCTCGGGAGTGGCCGCGATGCTGCTGGCGGCCCGCGAGTTGGGCAGCGCGATGCCCAAAAACTGCAACGTCTACGTGGCGGCCACGGGCGCGGAGGAGGCCGGGTTGCTGGGCATGCGGGCGTTCATGCGCCAACAGCGCGAGATGATCGCAGCGCGACCGACCTACTTTATCAACCTCGAGTCAGTGGGCGGCGGCGAGCTGCGGGCCGTAACCAGCGAGGGCTTGCTCGGCACGCTGTACTACCGATCGGAGCTTAACGGTCTGGCGCGCCACGTGGCCAGGCGCGAGGGGTACGGCGAGTTGGAGCTGGTCTCGCTGATGGCCGGCACCGACTCGGCAGTGCCCGTGCAGCACGGCCATCAGGCGCTGTGCCTGATCGCATTGGACGAGCAGGGCATGCCGCCGAACTACCACGAGATGGCCGATACGCCCGACGGAGTCGACTACGCGCTGGTAGCCAAGACCGCGAACCTGGGCTGCGCGGTCTGCCGCGAGCTCGACGCCCAGGGTTAGGCGTTAGTGGCCCACGCCGCTTACCGGACAGACGTTGGGCTGCGGCGCGATCTGCATTCCCAAGATCGACTCGAGCCGCGCACGGGCTGCCGGAGATAGGTCGTAGAGCTCGATCTCGCGCTGCGCGGTTACGGTCGAACCGTTGCCGCCCACGTAGCCGTTGAGTCGCGCAGCCAAGGTCGAGTCGACGAACTGCTGAACGGTCTGGTACTTGTCGCTGATCTGACCCATCAACGCGCTGTCCTGTTGCAGCTTGTATTTCTGGTGATAATCCTCGGCCTGATAAAAGCGATCGAGCTGGCGAATTTCGGTGCGTACCTTGTGGCCCAGAGCCTCCTCCAGCGCGGCCTTGGAACGTTGGGCCGCGGCGAACTGCTCGTCGTTTTGTACGAACAGAATCGTCTTGTACTGAGTAAACCACGAGCGGCTGGTTGGATTGTGCATCGACCAGAAGATCTGCAACAGCTCGTCAAAGCTGATGCGCTGTGGGTCGAACTCGATCTGGATCGACTCGGTATGATCGCCCAGGCTGCGATACGTCGGATCGGCCTTGGAGCCGCCGGCATAGCCCACCCGCGTGCTGATTACGCCTGCCTCACTCCCGAACCGGGAGTCGGGTCCCCAAAATCAGCCGAGGGCGAAGGTGGCGATCTGAGTGTTCTGCGGTCGCGATTGGTCGATGGGCGGAAGTTCCGCCGAGCCCCGCGAATTGGCCTGTGAGTCCATAGTTGCCTCGTGTTCCAGGTTCAGCCCTTGCGGCCGTTGATCCTCGATTCCGGCAAAGGCCGCCGCTACAAGCGCAACGATCAGCACCAAGCCGGTCAACAGCAGGTAGTGTTGCGATATTAACTTTGTCATCTGCGCCTCGCGCCGGGTTGTTTTCGATCGCCATTATCAATTTCGCGGCCAAGCGACGGTATGAGCTGACTCATAGGGAACTTGATCGGAGCGGGGCCGTGAATGTCCGACAAGCCGCTTGACAGTTTATGACGCAGCGTGTTAACGAATATCAAAAGGACGGAAAAACCGTTCGTGATTTGAAGGAAATCAATGAGAACAACCCGGATCACCACCTCGGCCGATAAGTTCGGCCCCCCAAGCGCGATCATTATTATCGCCTCGGGAGGCGGGTCCGTGTAGTTCGCACTGATAAAGCAATTGCACGTACAGCCCGCCGGCAGACAGCCGGCGGGCTTTTTTTTGTCCGATCGCAGGATAGAGATAAGGGAGATTCAAAATGAAAACACTCGATGCGATCCGCAGCCGCAGCAGTGTGCGCGCCTTTGATCCACGCCAAGTCCAGCCTGAACTGATCGAGCGGATCATCGAGATTTCGCTGCAAGCCCCCAGCGCCTGCAACATCCAGCCCTACCGCCTGGCGCTGGCCACGGGCGAGACCTGGGACGCTCTGCGCGTGCAGCTGGTGCGCTCGGCGCAAAGCGAGCCCAACGCCCACGAGATCCCGTGGTCGATCCGCTACCCGGAGCGCTACAGCCAACGTCAGCGCGAGGCGGGTTTCGGCCTGTACAAAACCCTGGGAATCGGACGCGAAGACCACGAGTCGCGGCAGCGGCAGTTTTTGCACAACTACCGCGGGTTCGACGCACCGGCAGTGTTGTTCCTGTTCAGCGACCGCGAGCTGGGCGCCTACGCCGCATTGGACCTGGGAATTTGGATGCAGACCTTTATGCTCGCGGCCCACAGCCACGGCCTGGGCAGCGTGGCCCAGACCTCGCTGGCCGCGTATCCCGACTTGGTGCGTAGCTGTTTCGACGTGCCGGACTACATGCTGCTGGCCTGCGCCATCTCGTTTGGCTATCCCAAGCAAGACGCGAAGGTCAACGGTTTCAGTCCGCGCAGAGTCGGGGTCGAGCAGATGATGCTGCAACCGCAAGAGAGGTTGGAGCGGGATGTACGCTTGGATCCGACGCAGGGTCCGCGAATGCGCCGCAAGGCCACGACGCTTGTTGAAAAGGCGCTTTGCTCTACCTGACGCAGCCCTGGGCGGCCTGGATATAGCCCTGGTCGTCGGCGTCGAGCACGCCGTTTTGATCGAGGTCCGCGTGATCGCACCAGTCGTTGGATGACGAGCACTGCGCGCCGTTGCCGTACTGGGCCCAGGCCGCCTCGAACAGAATCAAGTCGTCTCCGTCCGCGGTTCCGCTGTTGTCCAGGTCGGCCGGTGCACAGCCCAGGGCCGCCCAGTAGCAGTCCAGTGTGTGGTTGACGTCCATTGCGCACAGCGGCGCCTCGTACCACAGCTTGCCCGGGCCGAACCAACGATGACGGTCGTTTTCAGTGGCCTGCCACTGGCCGTCGATGCCGATCGCCTCGTAGCCCTCGCCAGCGCGGCGCACGGGCACGGTGTAGCCGAAGCGCTCGAGGTAGCGCTCCTGTATCCAGGGCTCCCGGTTCCACAGGTAGCCGGTCTCGGAATCGAGCATCGTGTCCCACATCTGTTGGTCGGTCATCAGCGGTTTGGGCGCGGTGTCGCCGTAGCTCAGGTGCGCCTCGACCGAGGCGATGCGCGAATTGGCGATGGCAAAGCCGCCGAGGTGTTCAAAGTCGGTGTCGATGTTGAACATCCGGCCCCAGAGTGTGGCCAGGTAGTACAGCTCCTCGGCGCGCGAGTATTTCTCGTCCGCCGCCTTTTGACCCATTGCAGCGACCACGCGCTGGTCGAGCTCCGCATTGGATTTAACGCCGTAGACCAGGTCGGTGAGGATGTAGGTCACCTCGACCAGGTGGGCCAGGGTGTCGCGCGATTGCAGGTAGAGCTTTTCGTCGCCCGAGATCTGCGAGAAGTAGCACAGGCAGACCGCGCCGAGCATCAGCTCCTGAAAGTCGTCGGCCGTGGAGCCGATCAGGTCGGTCAAAAGCTCGGGATTGATCAGCGAGATCAGCTCGGCGAATTCGTACCAGGGCATGCCCAGCACCTCGGCCTCGAGCAGCCCCTTCCAGGTGAAGCCGATGAACGCGTCGTCCACGGTCACGCACTCGGGAATCGGCGCCAGGGCCGGAATACCGAGCAGATTGAACAGATGCTGCAGCGCCTGGGAGACCGGGTCGCCGGGCATCGGCAGCGGGGGCACCGGGTGGCTCAGGCCGTTGCCGCTGATCGCCTGGGCGGTGAAGACCATCGTGCACGAGGCCAGCGAGCCCAGGTCCTGCCACTCGATCTCGCGATGGCCGTCGGGACGGTTGAATCCGCCGGGGATCAGGAAGTCGTAGTCGTGGTGCTCGTCCACGGTGAGCTGGACCATCCCGGCCTCGACGATCCGATTGCAGGTGCGCGTGCCTGCGTCCAGCGCGTGTTGAGCGGCCTGGGCCAGATCGTCGGGCAGCCCGGGCGTGTTCACCGCCTCCATCGCCGCCAGATAGCCCATGGCGTAGTCGGTGAAGTTGTCGCGCGAGTTGTGGTTGCCCCAAAACGCCCCCTCCCACAAATAGCCCTCGGGGGTCTTCATCAACGATGAGCAGCAGTCGGAGGCGCGTAGGAACATCGGCAGCTCGTGGAACACGAACTTGTGGGCGAACGACGTGAACTCGTTGATCGGCTTGAAGTTGAAGTAGTACTCCTCGGGATTCTCACGATAGGTGAAGTGCACGCCCTCGAAGAACGTGTCGAGCACCTCTTGCTCGAGCGCCGCCGGGTAGGGGACCGGTGTGTCGAAATCTTCGCCGTTGCGCGTGCGCAGCACCTCGTCGTTGACGCCGTCCATCACCCGCGTCCAGCCCGGCAGCGCCTCGCGGTTGGTCAGGCCCCAATGGCCCGAGACCTGCTCGGCGAACAGCAGCCCCTCGAATAGCCGGATCAATGTCAGTTCCAGCTCGCGGCCGCCTAGCGATTGGTAAAGCTCCCAGGTGGTGTAGGTGATCATGCCGAACGGGTTGTTGTCGTTGGGTCCGGGCACGACCTCGTACGCGTCGCCGTCCTTGGCGTAGTAGTTCTTGCCATTGGCCTCGGCGAACACCGCGTCGCCGGACAGGCCGAAGCGGTTGAGCGCCAGCAGCGCGCGCAGGCTGCGCTCGCGGTAGAACAGCCCAAAGGCATCGGCCCGCGCCTGGGGGTTGGGGAAGATCGTGGAGGCCGGGTCGTTGGCCGGGCCGTCGTGTGAATCGTCGTCGTCCAGATCGTCGTCATCTGCGTCGTCGTCATCGTTCAGATCATCGTCGTCATCGTCGTTGTCCGACGCGCATCCGGCGAACAGCAGCGATACGACGAGCATCGCCGCTAGGAAGACCCGGGCCCTACGCCAATCAAGCATTTTTTCCCCTGCACTGAAAAGTTGCGATGTAGCCGATTGATTGTGCAATAGCGCTCGAAGAACTGTCAATCAACAGCCGTGTTTGCAGCGCAAAACACGCGGTAGCTTGGAGCTGGCACAAAACACGCGAGCGTACCATGCTCTTAGTTCAACGATGCTTTCCGCGATGGAAGATTGGGAAGGGGAAGGTAAAGATCAAGAGTCTGAAACCTTGCCACGCTCTCCTATGCGTGGACGGGCGGAAGCTTACCAAATAATGTTATCCAACATTATTTATTACCTCACTCAGTCCCGGAAGCTTCAAACGGGCAAAACGCCGTGATCTTGATTTCCGTGCGCAACTGGCGGATAATTAAAAATAAATACTGATAGAAATGGTTAATATTAAAAGTAAAACTTTACTTGCGGGGGGCTGTCAGGGGTGAACGATGCGTCGGTTATCCAGGCATTGGAGCTGCTCGATGATGCGGCTGCAACAGTTGATGCCGACCTGCGCGTAATCGGTTGGAACGCCGCCGCCCATCGCATCTATCAAATACCCGCTGACCGGGCCCGAGGAAAATTGCTGTTCGAGCTGATCTCGCTCAAGGACGGCTCGCCGTCCCTGCAGGAGATTCTCGCGACGGTCAAGTCTCAGGGCGGCTGGCGCGGCGATGCTCTGCACGCGTCAAAGGCCGGGGTCGAGATCTGGGTCGACTGGTCTTTGATCCTCATCGATCACGACGGGGACGAGTCCGGCACGATAATCAGCCTGGCGCGGGACATCAGCAAACGCAAAGGGATCGAACTCGAACTGGGATTCGCCGACAGCGCCTACACTACTTTGGCCGAGTCGTCGACATACGGCGTCTGTTTTTTACGCGACCGCAAAATCGTCTACGCCAATACCGAGTTGGCCAAGATGATCGGCCATTCCCAGGAACAGATGATCGGTTCGTTCTTCGACGACTACATCGATACTGAAGATGCGCCGCGGATGCTCGAGGCTTACGAGCGCTACATGTCCGGCGAGCGCGAGATGGGCTTGTTCGAGACCGTGGCCGTGCATGCCGACGGCTCGCGTTTTCCAGTGGAGCTGACCGGCAGCATCATCCCCGGTCAGCAACGGCCCACGATGCTGATCGGAGTCACCGACGTCAGCGAGCATAAGCGCGTGCGCGCCACCTTAAAGGAGACCGAGGAGCTGTATCGGTTGTTGGCGCTCAACGTGCGGGACGTGATCTGGACCTCGGACCTCGATCTGAACATAACCTACATCAGCCCGTCGGTGGAGCAGCTGCGCGGGTTCCCGGTGGAGCAGGCTCTGGAGCAGACCCTTGACGAACGCTTCACGCCCGGATCCAAGCGCATCGCGCTCGACGCGTTGGAAGAGGCCCTGGAAAGGGTCATGGAAAAAGGGGTTGAGCCGTTCATCTCGCGGGTGCTCGAGCTGGAACAGTTGTGCCGGAACGGCGGCACGGTCTGGGTCGAGCTCAAGGTCAGTTTCCTGCTCGACGATCAGGGCATGCCGGTGGGCCTGCTCGGCGTAACGCGCGACATCACCGAACGTAGGCGGGCCGAGGAGGGGATGCGTCGCAGCGAGGATTACTTCCGCACGCTGATCGAGAATATCTCCGACCTGATCACGATCATCGACGCCGACGGCACAATCCGTTTTGAGAGCGCGTCGATCAAGCGCATCACCGGCTACGAGCCGGCGGAGCTGGTCGGGCTCAAGGTATTCGATTTCATGCACCCCGACGATCTGCCGCGGGCGATCAAAATTTTTGAGGGGTTGCTTGAGACGCCCGGAGCCCAGAGTCCCGTGCAGCTGAGCTTCATCCACAAGGATGGCTCGACGATTCACCTCGACGGCCGGCTGCAAAACATGCTCGACAACCCGCAGGTGCGCGGGCTGGTGATTAACGCCCGCGACGTCACCGAACAACAGCGGGCACAGCAGGAGTTGAGCGAAAGCGAGGAGCGCTACCGCGCACTTTTCAAGTATTCCAGCGACGCGATCATGCTGCTGAGCCGGGCCGAGTTCATCGACGCCAATCCGGCGACGCTGGCGATGTTCGAATTCGAGGACAAACAGCAGTTCATCGGGCTGCTTCCCTGGCAGATCTCGCCGCCCAGGCAGCCGGACGGCCGTGATTCGTTGACCGCGGCCAACTTGTACATCGAGCAGGCCCGGGAAAAAGGACAGGCCAAGTTCGAGTGGACCCACCAGCGAAAAAACGGCGAGATTTTCGACGCCGAGGTCTGGTTGACCGCGCTGACGCTACGCGACGGTAAAGTGGTGCAGGCCACGGTGCGCGACATCACCGAGCAGAAACAGGCCCGGGAACAGCTGCGGCTCAACGAACAGCGGATGCGGCGGATCTACAATTCGCTGCCCCTGCCCACCTTCACCTGGCGCTGGGCCGGCGATGAGTTCGTGCTGACCGACTTCAACGAGGCCGCCCGTGAGGCGACGCAGGGCAAGATCGCCGAGTACATCGGAATCACCGCCGACAAGCTCTACGAGGATCTGCCCGAGCTGGTGCGGGAGATGCACGCCTGCCTCGCCCAGAACCGTACGATCAAGCGCGAGATGGAATATACCTATAAATCGACCGGACTGACCCGGCGGCTGTCGGTAATCTACGCCAAGGTGCCGCCGGATATGGTGATGGTCCATACCGAGGACGTCACCGAGCGGCGGCAGCAAGAGGAGCAGCTGGTGGCTGCGGTCTCGCAAAGCCCGATCCCCACGGTTGTGGCGGCCCAGGACGGCAGAGTCATCTCCTGCAACCCGGCCCATTGCGAGCTCACTGGCTATAAGTGCGAGGAGCTCGTCGACGTCGAGGATTGGAACGCCAAGCTCTACCCGGACGAGGCCTACCGCAATTGGGTGGTCGGCAAGGTTCAGCAGCTGCTCGAGGGCGGCAGCAAAGAGCGGGTCGAATGCAACATCGCCTGCCGAGACGGATCGACTAAGCTGGTCGACCTGCGCATTTCAGCGTTCGAGGGGGGATATATCGCGCAACTGATCGACGTCACCGACCGCCGCCGGACCGAGGAGGCCCTGCGCGAGAGCGAGGACCGCTACCGCGGACTGGTCGAGAGCCTACAGGACATCATCTACCAGACCGACGAGTGGGGCCGCTTCACCTACGTCAACAAGGTTTCCGAGCGCCTGACCGGCTACGCCCTGGACGAGCTGATCGGCAAGAACTACCTCGACCTGGTGCGGTCCGATGCGCGCAAGCAGACCGACCAATTCTACCGGCGACAGTTACGCAAGCGCATTTCCACGACCTACTACGAATTCCCGATCCTGACCAAGGACGGACGCGAGATGTGGATCGGCCAGAACGTACAGCTGACGATGGTCGAAGGCCGCATCAAGGGATTCCAGGCTGTGGCGCGCGACGTCACGGTACTTAAAAACGCCGAGCAATCAATCCGCGCCAGCGAGAAACGCTACCGTTTGCTTGCCGACAACGTGACCGACGTGATTTGGACCACCAATTTGGACCTTAAATTTACCTACGTCAGCCCCTCGATCAGCAAGCTGGTCGGCTACACGCCCGAGGAGGCGATAGAGATCTCGATGGCCGATCTGCTGACCGCCGAATCCTTCGAATTCGTAATGGAGAAGCAGCGTGCGGAGATGGAGCGGGAGCGCGGCGGCCAGAGGCGGATCGGCGAGCCGACGGTAATCGAGGCCGAGGCGATCAAGAGCGACGGCAACCACGTGTGGATCGAGTCGCGCAATACTTTCCTGCGCAACGCTCTGGGCGAGCCGGTGGGCGTGCTGGGAATGACCCGCGACATCAGCGAGCGCAGGCGGGTTTCCGATGAACTTAGGCAGAGTGAACAGATCGCTCGGACGCTGATCAACGCCACCTCCGAGCAGGCGCTGTTGATCGACGCCGACGGTCGGATCATCGCCCACAACAAGGTCTTTGCCGCCCACGTGGAGCATCCCGGCGAGGAGCTAGCCGGTTTATCGCTATACGAACTGTTGCACGGCGAGGTCGCAAAGGGCAGACGCAAAATGGTGAACAAGGCGCTCTCGAGCGGCGAACCGCAGGTCATCGAGGAAAACGGCCCTTGCGGCACGTTCGAAAACACCTTCTATCCGGTGATGGACGCGCACGGCGCGGTCGGCAGGGTGGCGATTTTCTCCCACGACATTACGAAGCTCAAACGGGCCGGGCAGGAGCTGCAAAATTCGTTGCGCAAAGCGCAGGAGGCCGAACTGCTCAAGGGGCGTTTCCTGGGCAACATGAGCCACGAGTTCCGCACTCCGCTCAACGCGATCATCGGCTTCAGCTCGCTGCTGGCGATGATGCCCGCGATGCCGGCCGAGGATCGGCAAAAATATCTGGATCAGATCAAAATTAACGGCGAGACCCTGCTGGATATGACCGAACGGGTGCTCGACATGGCCAGCTTCGAGGCCGGCAGGATCGAGCCCAAGCCGATCGACTTCGAACTGATCAATGTGCTCCATCGACTGTTCAAGGGGTTCGAGATGCGGGCGCGGATCAAGGGATTGGACTTCAGCAGCTCGATCGGCGCGGACGTACCGCACCTGGTTCACGGCGATCCGTTGTTCGTCGAACGGGTGCTCAACAACCTCGTGGACAACGCGATCAAATTCACCTCCAGGGGTTCGGTGGATGTCGAGGTCCGGCTCGGCGGGGTCGACGATGGCAAGCAGGAACTGCACTTCAGCGTGCGCGATACGGGGATCGGCATCGCGCAGGACCAGCACGAATACATTTTCCAATCCTTTTATCAGGTCGACGATTCGATGACCCGCGAATACGAGGGCACGGGGATCGGCCTGACGATCGCTCGCGAACTGGTGCAGTTGATGGGCGGCGCCATCTGGCTCGAGAGCAATCCGGGCCAGGGCAGCGTTTTCCACTTTACCTGCCGCATGTTGAGGGCCGGCCTCTGAGCTGTGCGGCCCTCCGGCCTTGGTTTCTACGACCCGGACGCCGGTTCAAGAGCCGGAGCAGGACCGTGGTAAGCAGGCTGATTTGATTGGATAATGCCCGCGAACTAATGTATTCGCACTTGACAGGGTTTTTTGCACAATTAAGAATCAACATTCTGGTGCAGCCCAATTTTCTTGAGCAAAAAACCAGGATCGCTGATTACCGGAGATGCCGATGAAATTGAACGGCAACGGACATAGGCTGGTTTTTCCGATTGCGCTGTTGTTGTGCCTGATGTTGCTTTGCATCGGATGCAACAACGACGGGGACGACGATGACGATGGGGGCGCCGACCCTTGCGACCTGGACGGGGACGGTTATTACGACATCGAGTGCGGCGGGTTCGACTGCGACGACACGCGGCCCGAGGTGCATCCGGGCGCCGATGAGATCTGCGACGGCCTGGACAACGACTGCACGGGCGAGCTTGAGCCCGATGAGCTGGACTTCGATAAAGACGGCCTGATGATCTGCGAGGGCGACTGCAACGACGACAACGCCTTTGTTTATCCCGGCGCGGTCGAGCTCTGCGACGGAATCGACAACAACTGCTCGGGCGAGGTCGATCCCGAGGAGCAGGACTGGGACGGCGACGGCGTGTACCAGTGCGACGGCGACTGCGATGACCACGACTCGGCGATCCACCCCGACGCCACCGAGGTCTGCGACGGATTGGACAACGATTGCGACGGCACGCTGCTCGCCGGCGAGGAGGACGCGGACGGCGATAACGTGCTGGGTTGCAGCGACGATTGCGACGATAACAACGCCGCGATTTACCCCGGCGCTCCGGAGCTGTGCGACGGCCTGGATAACGATTGCGACGGCGCAATCCCGGTCGACGAGCAGGATTCGGATGGCGACGGCTATCTACAGTGCGACGGCGACTGCGACGACGGCGACCGCACGGTCCATCCCAACGCGCCCGAGGGCTGCAACGGGATCGACAACGACTGCGACGGCGCGGTCGACCCCACCGAGAAAGACCTTGACGACGACGGGTTCATGATCTGCCAGGGCGACTGCGACGACAACGATCCCGACGCCTATCCCGGAGCGCCCGAGACCTGCAACGGCAAGGACGACAACTGCGACGGCGCACCGGGCGACGACGAGGCCGACTTCGACATCGACGGCTGGATGGTTTGCGAAGACGATTGCGACGACCGCGATCCGAACACCCATCCGGGTGCCGACGAGGTCTGCGACGGCAAGGACAACGACTGCGACGGCGAGTTGCGCTACGACGAGGACGACGAGGACAACGACGGTTACCTCGCCTGCGAAGACGACTGCGACGACACGGACCCCGATATCCATCCCAACGCGGCCGAGGGCTGCAACGGCATTGACAACGACTGCGACGGCGAAGTCGCTCCGTGGGAGCTCGACGAGGACGGCGACGACTACATGCTGTGCGAGGACGACTGCGACGACACCAATCCCGATACATATCCCGGTGCGCCCGAGATCTGCGATGGCGAGGACAACGACTGCGACGGAGAACTGCCCGACGACGAGCTCGACGAGGACGAGGACGGCTGGATGGTCTGCGAGAACGACTGCGACGACGAGAACCCGCAGGTCAATCCCGGACGCTTTGAGAACTGCTACAACGGCATTGACGACGACTGCAACGGTTGGACCGACTTCGAGGACCCCTGGTGCTGGCTGGACCACGAGGGCCTGCACGAGCTGGGCGACAACGCCGAGGTCGGGATCGATTGCAGTCGCCTAAGCGTTACATATTCTTACAGCGACGAGCCGCGGCTGGACGAGGTGGCCCCAGGCGACGTGATCTTCGGCCTCTGCGAGGGTCCGTTCATCGGTCGCGTGCTCTGGATCGAGTCCGACGGCTTCGAGGCGACCTTCAGCATCGAGCCGCTTGGCGCGGCCGAACTGCTGTGGCAGCTCCAGTGGGACGACGATCCCTGGTGGGTCGAGCAGGCGTTGCCCAAATTGATTTATCACAGCATAGGAAAGCCAAGCGAGCGTAACGGCTCGTGCCAAGGGCGTTGAGCCGGCTGCTCAGCCGATTGCGCGGCCGCGGGCTGCCGCGGGACCATCGGGCAGCTTGAGAAAGGAATGGACACAACCGTGCTAAGCAGGTCACACGGAATTAAAATGCACAAAAAGACGATAGGCGCCTGGGTGCTGGCGATCTTGATCGTGCTCGCCCTGAGTCTGGTCGCAGCTCCCGACGCCGCGGCCGAGGGGTTCGCCGTCAAGAACTTTCACTACTTTCGGCCTGCGGCCGACGGCAGCGGGATTTTGTTCACCCACGGCTCGGAATCGCTGTCCTGGCTGGGCATGCACTACGGCGGATACATCGACGACTCGATCGACCCGCTGCAGGTCAACTTCGACAACGGCGACGAGGAGCGGCTGGTCGAGAACCAGGTCGCGGTCAACGCCCTGTACTCGATCGGCCTGACGCGCTTCGCCAACCTGGGAGTGGCCGTGCCGGTGGTGGCCTATCGCACCATCAACAGCGAGTTCGACGACGAGGACATTCCGACCACACTGGTCGAGGATCTTCGCTTCGAGGCCAAGGGGATCCTCTTCGATCGCCGCCGCCGCTGCTACGGTCTGGCGCTGAACCTCACCGGGACCGTGCCGGTCGACGCCCGCGACAACAGCTTCGCCACGGACGGCGAGTTCGGCCTGACCGCGCGGCTGATCGCCGACCTGGGACGCACCTGGTGGACCGTGGCGCTCAACAGCGGCTACGTGTACAACCCCGGCGCGGACTCCGGCGAGCTCAAGATGGAGACCGGCGACGAGCTGCTCACGAGCCTGGGCGCGACCTTCCGCCTGCGTCAGTACGGCTCGATCTTGGTCGACACGGCCTTCCGCTCGCCGCTCGACGGGCTGTTCACCAACGAGAACACCAGCTACGGCGAGGCCGCGGTGGCCTACCGCTACTTCTTGGGCAACTTCACGCCGGTGGCGCTGACCGTGGGCGGAGCTGCCGGATTGATCGACGGCGCGGGCAGCCCGCTGGCCCGGGTCTTCATCGGCGTTACGGTCTACGAGAACCGGCTCAAGAGGGGACGCTGAGATGACTGGCCACAACAACAACTCGACATTGGCAAAGCAACGGCTGATCTCGATCGTCCTGACGTTGACCTTGATCGCAACGCTGGCTCTGGCAGTGGGTTGCGCCAACAAGAACCTCGACCAAGAGGACGTGCTGGCCACTAAGAAGCTGAGCAGTCCGCCGAGCTACAAGCTGCTGGCGCGCTCGCTGGGCTATTACGAGCGTAAACTCAACGTCGATTTCTATCGCAACGACAACGGTGTCTACACGCCGTTTTCCATCGCCTCGTGGGACAACTTCACCATCAGCGACCGGTTGGGGGCCTGCTTATTCGACGTGCAGGTGATCGGGCTGCGCAATTTTCGTAACCTCGACGGCCGGCGTCAGGTGCTGCTCGATCTCGAGATCACCGAGGGTCCGTGCAACCTGCAATATCCTGATACCGACTTGGCGGCAAGCGACCTGGTCAGCTCGATGGAGGGCACGGTGATTTCGCCGCGGCTGATCGACAAGCTGGACTCCCACGGCATGTGCTCCGACCGGCACTTCCTCGAAGAAGTCTTGCAGATGCCCTACAAGCTGCAGATAGCCGGCGACGACGTCGAGGGCTCAATCGTTCGCGTGGCCCAGCGCGTTGAAAATCCGCTGGACCTGCGCTTCGGCGACGTGATTTTCTTCTCGCCCTATCCCGAGGAGACCACCTCGGGGATCTATGTGGGCTACGGGCTGCTGGTCTACAACAGCTGTTTCGGCGGCCGCTCGCACAAGCTGCAAGAGGGCGAGGAATACCGCATCTACCGGATGGTGATTGGCTTTGACTGGACCCGCTACCGCATGCACCAAGAGAAGTTCCTCGACCAGTTCGTAGGAATACCTGAATGACCGACGATACTCCGCAGACCCAGAACGACACGGCAGCGCCCGAGCGGCTCGACCGCGCGCGCCTCGATCTGGATGATCGCGAAGTCGCCGAGCTGTTCTTCGGCCTGGACATCACCGCCGAGGCGTTCATTTTCGAGCGCCAGGACGAGGGGCGCGGGTCCCTGGCTGCGGTTCAGATGCGACGCCCCGAGAGCCAGAGCGACCTGGCGTTCATCAGCACGGCGATCAGCGCCATGCTGCGTGAGTGGACCTCGCGGCCGCGCAACCTGGCCTACGTGGGTCTGGCCGCGCTGCTGTTGCTGCTGATCTGGAACTTCGAGCCGTTCTCCGAGAATGCCCGCGAGCGGTTGATCGCGATGATTCCGCCCGAGATCGACCTGCCCAAGCCGCCGCCACCGCCGCCGCCCGAGCCCACGCCGCCGCCGCCCGAGCCCGAGCCGACCCCCGAGTCTACGCCGGAGCCGATTCCCGACGAACAGCTCGACCGGCTGCAGGATCAGCAGGATCGCCAGCTCGAGGATCTGCGTCAGCAGATGGAGATCGAGCGACGAGAGGACGAACAGCGCGCCGGGGTCAAGGTCGACGCGGCGCGGCGCGACGACGTGGTCGCCGACCTGCCCAGCGCTTTTGGCAACACCGATCGCAACGACGACGACGCGCGGCCGCTGAGCCTGTCCAACATCGGCACGCGCCGTACCGGACCCGGAGACGGAGCCGGCGGCGGGCCGTTGAAGGTCGGCACCCCGGGCCGCGGACGTTCGGGAACCGGCGACGGCGAGGAGCTGGCGCCGGTGAGTACGCGCAAGAAGACGCCGCCGCGCGCCAACGAGACGGTCAGCGGACGCTGGGTGCGGGTAAGTAACCTCGGTCCACTGGCGCACCTCAACGCGCGTTGCTACGGCAAATTCGCCGGTTCGATCGTCTTAGCCGGCAGCTATAAACTCAGATGTTCCGACAACCAGATTATCGAGGCATGGAAGAAGGAATGAGTCACATACCGAAAATTAAAACGGACACAACGGCCCTTGATGGGAGTCGGCGATGAGGACGCGGGCGCTGTTGGCGCTGGCGGCGTTGTCGCTCGCACTGCCGCTCTCGGCCCTGGCGATTGACGCGGAACAGTGCCGCACATTGTTCATGGCCGAGGACTACCAGGGGCTGGTTGCGCTGTGCGAGGCTGAATCCGAGCGGATTCTACAGACCGAGTATCCCGACCGCATCCTCTATTACTGCGGACAGGCGCGCTCCAAGCTGTATGACGAAAACGGATCGGTCGCAGACCTCACCGGCGTGATCGAGGATCTCGAACGCTCGCTGCACCTGTACTACATGCCCTCGACGTCGTTTGCCCTGGGGCAGGCGCGGGTCGAGGCGCTTGAGGAGGTCAGCAGCCGCGAGGAGAAGCGGGCCTTGATCTGGCGCGGCACGGACGAGATGTGGGATGCGGTGATCAATCGCCACGCCGAGGAGGGCTTCTCGCCGCAGGTGATGTCCGACACCCTGCTGAGCTGGGCCCTGCAGTATCAGCAGTCGCTGACCGAGCTGATGATCAAGGAGCAGGAGGACCTGGCCCTGGTCTATTGGCTCACGGCGCGTCTGCGGATGCTCTCCGACCGCTTCGTCGATATCGACCCGTCGCTGGGCGAGAACGAGGTGCGTCAGGCCAACCTCGAGACGATCTCGGGCTGGATGGGCGACCTGTACGTGGCGACCTACTTCGACCGCAACCCGGTGGTCGGGATGTACAAGTACCTCGGCGATCGGCGCGAGGGCGAGTACATGCAGGACGATGAGACCCAGGAGATGTTCCACAAGTCCCTCTACTACTATAAGGAGGGACTGAGCCGCGCGCGCACGCCCAAGGCCAAGTCCGTGCTCAACGAGCGCATCGCCTATTTGTGCTCGCTGTACCAAAGCGAGGACAAGGACAAGAAACTCGAGTTCTACAAGCTGGGGTTCCACAACGCGGCCGACGGTTTGGTGATCATGGATCGCATTGCCGCCAAGAAGCCCGAGCGCGAGGACCGCACCTACCGCTTCGAGCCGGACAACGCCGACCTGACCGCCCAGTTGCAAAAGCATTACGGCCGCAACCTCTCGGGCCTGATCTACTTCCTCTGGGAGCGCGAGGACTACCAAGCGGTGGTCGCCCTGCGCGAAAACGCGTTCGACATCGGCTTTGATTGGGAGAGCAAGCCCGACGATCTGCTGCGCATCGCGGACGCGGCCTCCAAGCTCGCCAGCCAGTCGGTGGGCGATCCGCTGATGTTCGACAAGTACCGCGAGATGTGCCTGACCTCAGCCTCGCGGGCCTTCAAGTTCACGCTAAACAAGTTCAACGGCCGACCGCCGTCGAGCTACGACGAGCCGTTCTGCACGGCTCAGGCGGCCTACGTCGGGTTCCTGTTGCGCTTTGGCGAAACGGTCGAGGCGGTGAGCATCGAGCGCAGCTACGGCACGGTCTGTTCCGAGGCCCCGGCCGCGGCGGAGGTGAGCCAATGAGCGCCCGGTCCAAATTGAAAAAAATGTGTTGCCTGCTGCTGGTCCTGGGACTGCTGCTGCCCGCGCTGGCCCTGGGTCAGGACGAGGCCGCGGCGGTCGAGGCGCCGCAGCCGGCCGAGCCCGACCTGATGTTTCTCAAGCTGCAGTGGGTGCTCTCGGACATGGTGCGCTGCATCGAGCAGCTGCGCGTGGCCCGCGACAACCGCTCCAAGCGGCTGCTGGTCGAACAGATCGAGGAGCTGCTCTATGAGGAAGTCGAGTTCCCGCTGTTCTACATGCAGGCCGACAGCGCCGATCCGCTGGACGCCTCGAACATCGGCAACATTTCCGACGTGGTCGACGGCGGAGTAGCCAGTCCGCTGGCCCCGCTCTACGGCGAGTCCTTTGCCCTGATGGGCATTGCCAAGGGCTTCGAGGGCTATCAGGCCGCGGCCAACGACTACATTCAGCGCGCCGAGGCGATCTACCCCGACGTGCTCTCGCTCAAGGTGCAGGACGACAGCTCGCGGGTGCCCCACGAGCTGGGGCAGTGGCTTTCGGACTCCAAGGGGAGTTGGGGCGCGACCTCCTCGATCCGCCTGACGTTCTACGGCAAGGCGCTGAGCCAGGACGTGATCGACGCGATAACCCTCGACACCGTACGCGTCAGCTCCGAGCAGCCCGGCCGCAAGGATCTGGACTACAAGCTGCTGGTGGCCGAGCACGACCTGTTGCGCGGACTGCGGCGCTACGTGATCACCGACGACATGCTGACTCACCGTCGCAGCAACCGCTTCTACCTCTATCTGCCGCCGGGGACCTACCGCCTGACCAGCGGAGTCTCGATGGATTACGGCACAACGATCCAGGTCCACACCAACCCCAACAACAACCACTTTATGGTCGAGACGCTCGAAAGCGGCATCGCGGTTTACCCGGTGCCCAATATGCGCGAGCTCGGCCAGCGGCGTCCGGCGATCGCCAACCAGCCTCTCTGGACGGTCGACGATCAACAACAGCCGGACGGCGGAGGGACGAATGAGGCGCAGTGAACAGTTAAAGGTAAAGATCAAACAGCTCAACGTTTGGGTGATCGCCGTGTCGGTGGCGGTGCTGATTATCGTCAGCCTGTTCAAACAGCAGATTCTCGACTCGACGTTCCTCGCCGAGTACATCGTGCCCGGCGTGCACAAGCTGGGCCTGCTGACGATCTTCGCGCTGTACGTGATGGTGATCATCATGATCGTCGACTGGGCCTACCTGAGCCTGTTTAAGCTCACCCGGCCGCGCTACTACGATCCGGAGCAACGCGACGAGCTGATCAAGGTGCTGCGCGATCCCTCGGTAATGGGCGACATCGACGCGTTCCGCAAGCGGACCGCCGACCTGGTGACGCACTACGGCAACTACCTCTCCGAGATCATCAGCGCGGTGCTGCCCAGCGCGATCAAGCAGCCGTTCATGCTCGAGCAGTACTTCCGCGTCAAGGTCGAGAACATCAACGGCCGCCACGCCGACGGCATCAACATGATCACCCTGCTCAGCGGCCTGGGCCCGATCGTCGGATTTTTCGGCACACTGCTGGGTCTGATCCAGGCGTTCCACGTCTCCTCGGTGGCGATGCTCAGCGAGGGGCAGATGACCCCCGATACTTTCGCCCAACTTCAGACCTCACTGATGATCGCGATCATCACCAGCGCCTTCGGCATCGTTATTCGCATCATGGGCTCGATCATGCGCCATCATTTGTTGTCCAAGATGAACAACATCAGCGACGAGATCCACGGCATTCCCATGGCGGTGATGTACGAGAGCGGGGCCTAGGAGGACGGCATGGGCAGATTGATCGAGGAAGAGGATCTTAATCTACAGGACTTGATCTTCATCCTGCTGTTCTTTTTCATCATCTCGCAGACCCTGATCGTGTTTAAGGTCCAGAAGGACCTGATCGTACCGCCCAAGGTCGACAAAGACCCCGAGCTGGTGATCAACGAGCAGGAGCCCGAGCTGATCACGCTGATCATCGACGACAAGTCCACTGTGGCGATACTTGCCGGACACGAAAGGCGCGAGGTGCTACGCGGCTTTGACTCCAAAGAGCTCGAGGTCCCTTACCAGGAGTATTGCGACCCTGCCAAAAACAAAGACCTCTTTCTGCCGACCGAGGAGGCTCAGGCCTATAAGAAGGTGATCGAAGAGATCAACCAGATGAAGCAGGACCATCGGTTTACATTGCCGCATGTGGGGCTGATCGCCGACCACCGCGCGCGCTATGGAACGATCTTCCAGGTCAACATCGCGGTGCAGGAGCTGATCAAGGACGAGCTGATCGACCCCTCGGTCAAGTGGAAGGTCTACGTGGACAAGACCGGCGGGGACGAGAATATCTACGACCAGCTGCCCGAACACGAGCTGACCCAGCCCGCCGCGCCCGAGGAGCAATAGCGCAAGGGCGCGGGGACGCAAGGAGCAGAGGATGCGAAGAATCAAGCTGTTGATCGGGCTGTCGCTTCTCGCACTGCTGCTCGCCTCCGCCTGGGTTCCCGCGAGCGACGAGAAAGCGGCTCTGCTCGTGGAAGACGCGTTGATCGTCGAGTCCGAGGGCTTCGAGTTCGACCCGCTGGCCGATGACGACGACGAGGACGATGACGACGACGCGATGATCGTCGAGGCCGACCCGGACGACCTGGAGGACATCGACCAGGATCCCAACGACCAGGCGCCTGACGACGACAGCGATGACGCCGCGCCGCTAAGCTTTGAATCGCTGGGCGGCGGCTGTTTGGG
Source organism: Candidatus Alcyoniella australis (assembly GCA_030765605.1). Classification (NCBI taxonomy): domain Bacteria; phylum Candidatus Lernaellota; class Candidatus Lernaellaia; order Candidatus Lernaellales; family Candidatus Alcyoniellaceae; genus Candidatus Alcyoniella; species Candidatus Alcyoniella australis. The sequence continues at coordinate 7,913 of JAVCCG010000059.1, read as the reverse complement.
CGAGGGCATGTCCTGCTCGGGCTGCGGGGACGATGACGACGACGATGTCAACGACCGCGAGCGCTGCCAGCCGGCCAAGGTGCGGATGTACATCAGCAATGTCCACGGCCCGGCCGAGCACACCGTCGAGTTTCGCGACCTGACCCGACTTAAAAACGGCTGCGGTCCGCAGGGGCGGCTCTGGATCTGGGGCGACGGCAAGCAGGAATACGGCGACGAGATCATCGAGCACATTTACAGCGACGTGGGCCTGTACGAGGTCTCGCTGACGATCTTCAACAGGGCCGGCGCGTTCACCGTCACCGGCCCGGTTGTCGTGCAATGCCCCGTGCCCCAGGCCGACTTCGAGCCCGAGTCCCAGACTGCCGAGCCCGGCGAGCTGTTGCAGTTCTTCGATCGCTCCGTGCCGTATCCCGAGTGCCCGATCGAGACCTGGGAGTGGGACTTCGGCGACGGCGAAGAGCTGTCCTTTGATTCCGACCCCACGCACGCATTCGCCAAGTCGGGGATCTACACCGTGTCGTTGACCGTCACCAACGAGGGCGGATCGGACACCATGGTGCGCAACAGCCTGATCCACGTGATGTGCGGTCCGGCCGCGCCGGACTTCTCGGCCTCGCAGGTCGCGGGAGTCTCGCCGCTGACCGTCTACTTCACCGACATGACGACCTACGATCCGCGCTGCCCGATCGTCAGCTGGTACTGGGATTTCGGCGACGGCGGCAACAGCACGCTGCAAAACCCGGTGCACGTTTTTCACGGCGGCCGCGAATACGACGTGACCCTGACCGTGGTCACTGAGGACGGTTTGGAATATCGCGTGACCAAGTCGGCCTTGATCCAAACCGCCTGTGCGCCGCCCGCGCCGGACTTCATCACCGACGTCAACTCCGGCCCGGCTCCGCTGACCGTGAGTTTCTACGACCGCACGCAGACCGACGAGGGTTGCCCGGTAACCGATCGGCTGTGGATGTTCGGCGACGGGGCCAGCGTGCGCGACGTGGTCGATCCGGTCCACACCTACCAGACCGTAGGACCAAAGGCCGTGGTGCTCGCCGCGTCCAACGCCGGCGGCACGGCCTCGGTGAGCAAACCCGGATTCATCGTGGTCAATTGTCCCAAGCCCGAGGCCAATTTCGAGGCCTACGACACCCATGGCCCGGCGCCGCTCGAGGTCCAGTTCTACGACGACAGCTGGACGATGATCGGCTGCGAAATCTACGAGTACGAGTGGGACTTCGGCGACGGCGAGACCAGCTACGAGATGAACCCGAGTTACATCTACGAGGATCCGGGCCTCTACAGCGTCTCGCTCAAAATCACCAGCCTCGGAGGGTTCGACGTGGAGGTCAAATACGGCCTGGTGATCGTCGTCGACTAGCCCAAATAGACAACGGAGCTTGGTACGACGATCTTCGGCATTGATACGGCGGCATTCTTCAAGGCGGCTTTCGAGGTCTGCCTGATCGGTCTGTTCGTCGTCTGCCTAATCCATTCCTGGCTGACCCACGGAGCCGCGCGCACTCTGCGCGAGTTCTCGGCCGGATTCTTTATGACCGCCTGCTGCGAATCGACCGGCGTACTCTCCGGCGCCTACGTCTACCCCGGTTTCCACTGGTACGTGCTGGCCACGCCCGTGGCCAATCCCGCGTCGTGGATCGCCACGGTCTACATCATCATCGAGGTTACCAACCGCATCGTCTACGGCCGCCGCAGCTTCGAGACCTACGAGCGCGACGGCGGACAACTCGATACCGAGCGCTTTCGCCTGTTCCGCGGCTCGTTCTTCAAGACCCTGGTGTGCTTGGCGCTGATCGACGCGCTGCTGGCGTTGGTGGTCGACGTGGTGATGGACCCGCTGGCCACGGTCTACAACTGGTGGGTCTGGGTGCCATACCTGCCGGACGTGACCTCCATTGGACCGGGAGTGGTCGACGCGTACAACTTCGACAACCTGCGTTTCCTGACAACGCCGGAAAACCCGGTCCACGATTTCTTCGCCGGGTTTTTTCCCCACGGCCTGCGCTATCCCACGCGCGTGCTGGGCATTCCCCTGATCAACTTCATCGCCTGGTTCGTGTTCGTCTTCACGTTCACAATCGAGTTCCGTTACGTTGAATTTAAAAATCACTGGAGCCAGTGGCGCAAAACCGCGGTGCTCTGGGCGCTGGTGTTGCTCGATATCCCGATATTGGCACTGTTGCTGATAGTGCCCAATATCTAGTTTGAACTAGGAGGTGGTTTGGCGGATCAATCAGGGCAGGGCGCAATCAACTCCATTGGGCGTTTTTTAAAGTACCATCTGCACGTGGCGCTCTATACCTATTTTTGGTTCGGGCTGTTCGTCTGCGGGCTGCTCGCGCCCGATGATCGGATTCGCGCCCTGGACACCAATCTGATCTCACACGGCTGGCACCTCTCGCTGCTAAGCATGCTGCTGGTGCTGCCCGTGCCGATCATCTATCTTTTGCGCATGCGCCGCCCGGCTTAGAGCCGGGGGCATGGCCTCGGGGTTGCAATCCGCGGTTGTTGCGAGTCGATTGCGCGCCGCAGCAGAACCATAATGAGTGAACCGGCTGGATTCGTGTTTCAGGAACCATGAAAAGTAAGACTCGTTGTACGGTTGTCATACTTGTGTTGGCGTGCATCGGCTACACCTGCATCTTTTCCGCAGAGATGAGCAGGCGGTACGATCATTACACGCCAATGAACGACCTGGCGATTTTCGAGCAGACTCTGTACATGAGCCTGCAAGGGCAGCAACAGGCCAATGATATTGAGGGAAGACATTTCTTCGTCCACTTGTCGCCGTTCCTTTACATCCTTCTCCTCCCTTACTGGCTGGCGCCCGGCGCCAAGACTTTACTGATTGCCACCGTGGTCATGGTGACAGTGGCGGCCGGGATTTTTTACTGGTTTGCTCTGATCAGGCTCAAGGACCCTTGGCTTGCTCTGCTGCTGTCCATCTCCTTTCTGGTATATCCGGCCACCCAAGGGTTGGCTTTGTCGAACTTTCATGACCTGGTATTTTGCCTGCCGTTTCTTTTATTGCTCTTTGTCTTCCAAAGCAGGCAGAAGATGCTGCTGTTACTGGCAGCCTTAATCGCGGCCTTGTCAGTGCGCGAGGACGTTGCCCTGACCACTTTCATGCTGAGCCTCTACTGGCTTTTACAGAAGGAGAGTCGTCGGGCAGGGTTGATCGTGGCGGCGACATCAATTGTCTGGTTTGTCGTGGCAGTTTACGTTGTCATGCCTTTTCTCCAAAACCAGCATTCCTGGGTATCGCCTGAGGGGGGCGTCTATGCTTGGCGATATAGAGAGTTTGGGGGAAGCATTGGGGAAATTCTGAAGACCATGGCGATCAGGCCGGTTTTCACTTTGACAAGGATATTTGAAACAACCGATAAGATGGCCTATCTTCCTCAGCTGTTTTTCCCCCTTCTTATCCTGCTGCCGCTCGGCCGACAACTGCCACGCCTGCTGTTGATTCTGTTGATGGCCCTTCCCACCGTCGTGATGAACAGCCTCTCTGTGTATTTTGCCCAACAGTCGTTGGTCAGCCACTACCAAGTTGCTGTTATAGCGGCCGTTGCACTGTTACTCGTTGAAGGGTTGAGGAGGTTTGAGGGGAATAAACACCAGGCGGCATTGGCACTGTTGGGACTGATGATCGTCGGAAACCTAGTTGCCGGCTTGGTCTATCCGGCAATTTATGATCCTTACTTGGCGATTAGTAAAAATTACTCATTGCATTACCCGCCGTTCTCTGAGGATGATCTCGAAATTCTTCAGAATATCGAGGGGTTTATCCTCGAAGAGGATTCGATAGTGGCAGCTTACTCGATTGCCAGCCATTATGGCGGCAGAAAGCGCATCAAACACCGGGACTTCAGGACCGTCACGGCGATTAATGGATATGATTTCATTCTCCTTGATACGGCGTCCTACCTGCGCATCAGGGAGCGTTGGGAGGGCGAGTTCTCGCAATTCGTGGATGACCAGTATCGGCCGATCCATGAGTTTGAGGGTAAGAGAATGAGTAGTCAGAGGGTTAAGATCTTTTTCCGAAAGGACTTGGTCCGTCGATAAAAACTTGGTTTTCGCCGTCTCAAGCGGCCTTCATGGGCGGCAGTCCATTGCATCGCCTGTCGTCATTTCCCGCTATGGCTGTAATAATCAGTGGTTAGGGCGCGACGCTGATCTCAAGGGCCTGCCATGAGGTGTTGCCCACGCCATCGGTGACATAGGCAATGGCCTGATAGGTTCCCGCCGCAGCGTATGCGTGCTCAACCTGCTCGCCCTGCGCACGGGTCAGGTCGCCGAAGTACCACTGGAAGTTCAGCACGCCGTCGTCGTCCTCGGCCTGTGCCTTGAGCGTCACGCGCAGCCCGTTCTGGGAAGCAATCGCGGCGCTGAGTGCGGGCGGCGCGTTGGATTCGACCGGCCACTGCTCGAGGATCGGCGGGACGGTCTGCTCGGCAGGCGGGATCAGCCAGACCTCGGATTGGCCATCGCCTTGGACAGTGCATCCCGAGGCGAGCATCACCTCGCGCGCCAGCTCGAGGTTGGCCTCGATCGCCTGGTCAAGTGTGTAGTCGGTGAACATGAAGACCTCGGTGCTGCGCAGGCCGGACTTGTATTGATCTGGGATCGCGCCGTAGCCCAGCCAGTTGCCAATGATCGCGCCCACGGATGAGGGGTTGCAGTCGCTGTCCTGGCCGCAGCGCATGCTGATCAGCATCGAGCGTTCCAGATCGCCCTCGCCGTAGAGCAGACCGAGCAGCACGTAGGCGCCGTTGAGCTTGGCGTCGATGTTGTGCGCGTCCATGATCGGGTTTTGGAAATCGGGGCAGCGGTCGTCGTGACCCCATTTATCCTGCAGCAGTTGCCACGACTGCTCCCAGGTTTGGCCTTGTTCGTGCCAATCCAACATATCTTCGACTACGGCGCGATACTTCGAGCCTGGGGGCAGGGCCTGGCGTCCAGCCTCGATGATCTGCGCCAGATCTTGGGCAAAGAACGACTCGGCGTGCATCGCGGCCATAAAAACTCCGCCCAGCACCCCGTCGCCGTAGTTCATCACGTGGCCCGCGCGCCAGGCGATCTCGATCGCCTGGTTGTTCAGACCCGGACAAAGCGTGCCGACGAAGTCGGACTCGATCTGCCAGTCGATGTCGTCGCAGTGCTCGTTGTTCGCGTAGTGGCCCGAGTCCGGGGCCGGGATGCCGTTGCGCAGATTCTTGCGCGCCGCCAGGTTGGCGTGGGCCAGGGGGAAGTTCGTGTCGCGGAAAGCCTCGCCGAACAGCAACCAGTTCGCGGTGACTCCGTGCTCGCGCATTACGTCGATGAACGGGATCTCGACGTACACGTCGTCTTGAATGAATCCGTAGTTGATCATCCCCGGATTCCACTGCGGCACCTCGTTCTCGGGGATGATCACGCCGGGGTAGAGGAACTCGGTTGACGCGCCCCAGGTTACGCCGGCCATCTGGCCGACCCACGAGCCGAGGATTTTATCCTGGAGCGTGCCATGGGAGATCGCCCGTTGCTGCTGCTCGTCGTCGTCGTCCGTATCGTCATCATCGTCGTCCACCGGCTGCTCGTCGTCGTCATCGTCCTCATCGGCCGGCTCATCACAGGCTGGAATAATCAGGACCAGAGCCGCGAGGAGCAACAGGATCACGATCAATTGCTTGTCCATCTGATTACGCTCCAGCATTGTCCGATGTTCCATTATCCGACCAAGAATGAATATAAATTATTGAACTCAACATTGCGAGGCAATCCCGCTGCAGATTGAGTTTAAAATAGTTCAATGCGCCGTCAACACATAATAATTATCAAAAACAAGTATATAAACTAATATACATGATAGTATGCTTGAGGTAGTGTTGTAATTGGAAATGATACTTAAGCAAAAAGCAAGATTATTTTTTACGGCAGGAGTTGGGTTAGATATTCCGATAGGGCACTTATCAATATAACTAAACCAATTTTCAATGATCCATTGCTCGAATCAATGATCAGGATCTTACTCCCGGTTAAAAGATTTTCTTATTCTCGATCATGTTTCCGGGGGTAATGAACAATGCGCGGTATACTGATTTTTCAACGGATAATCATCTTGATTTAATGGCTGCACACGGCTATCGTACATAAGTTAATTTCATATTTGATCATGCCGACCGATCAACAGGAGCGCTAGATGGCCAAGGCTGACGTGCAATCCGGGAAGCCGGAGGGCAGCATGCTGGACCTAAAGAACCAGGTCGCATTTCTATCCTCCTTGGTTGATGCGGCCAAACAGCTGGGCAATATCATCGAGCCCGACGAGATGTTTCAGGCCCTGGCCTTGATCGTCAAGAAGGCCCTGAACTGTGATGCTCCCGCGCTTTTCGTGCTCGACGCCGACACGTTCAAGCTGCGGTTGGCCTACTGCGAAAGCCTGAATAATCAGGAGGTAACCCTTCCTGTCGGCCGCCAACACATCCCGCGCGCGCTGCACGATGGCGAACACCTGCTGACCGAGGGCGGCGATGAGCAGACCAAGCAGTTCAGCGAGCTGATCCAGATGGCGATGCAGGGACGCTGCGCGTTTGATCTGTGGGTGCCGATTCTCTACGAGAAGCAGTTAATCGCCCTGCTGGCCATTGATAAAAACATCGACGATGCAGACCTCAATTTCGTCAACCTGCTGGCCAAGCTCGCCGCAGTCAACATCCACAACAGCCTGATGCTTCAACGCAACCGCCGGGAGAAACGCGAACAGTCGAAGATCATCCACAACCTGTCCCTGCTTTACAACATCGGCCGTGCGCTGAACCACATCGACGACCTGAAGAAGCTGCTGCGCTACATCCTGCGCCAGGCGCTGGCCGTATCCCACGCGGAAAAGGGCTCGATCATGCTCTACGACTCGGACAGCGATCTGCTGCAGATCCGAGTGATCGAGGGGTTGGCCGACAAAGACCTGCTGGAGAAGATCAACAACGGCGAGGTCGAGACCAAAGCTTTCAAGCCCGGCGAGGGTGTCGCCGGCAGTGTTTTTAAAACCGGTAAATCGTTGATGATCAATAAAACCAATATGGATCAGCGTTTCGTCGGTGCCAATAATTCCTTTGCCAATTCAATCGCCTGTATCCCAATGGTCGTCTACAAGGACGTGATCGGCGTTATTAACGTCACCAATAAGCTCGACGACTCGGACTTCGAAGACGACGATTTAAACCTGTTGAAAATGGTCGCCGACCAGGCAGCGGTGGCTATCAACAAGGCCCAACTATGGGAGATGGCGGTCACCGACTCGCTGACCGGGCTGTACATCAGGCGCTACTTCATGGTCCGCTTTGCCGACGAAATCAAGCGCGCCAAGCGCTACAACAAGATTTTCTCGGTGGTAATGGCCGACATCGATTACTTCAAGAACGTCAACGACACCTACGGCCATCCGGCTGGCGATAAAGTCCTGCGTAGCGTGGCCAAGGTGCTCAGCGACCAGATCCGCGAGGTCGATATCGTTGCGCGCTACGGCGGCGAGGAGTTCGTGCTGCTGCTGCCCGAGACCCCCAAAGAGGGCGCGTTGGTCAGCGCCGAGCGGCTGCGCGAGAGCGTCAGCCAAGTCGAGTTCGACGGCATGTCCAGCGTGACGATCAGTTTGGGTGTCTCGACATTCCCCGATGATGCCGGTGAGATCGACGAACTGATCAAACGGGCCGACACGGCCCTCTATCAGGCCAAGCGCGATGGCCGCAACCGTTGTGTACCTTACAGCGAGGGTCTGGAAAAGGACTGATCCGCCGCGTCGCTCTCTGAGCTTTTTTGCTTTATTTGGCAGTAGAACTTGGGGGGGGGGGGGGGGGGAAAAAGCCGAAGGGGGGGCGCGGGGGGAAAGTCCCTTTCGCCGCCCCGCCCGG
>JAVCCG010000058.1 GCA_030765605.1 Candidatus Alcyoniella australis | reverse complement strand
CCGGGCCGCGCTTCCTCCCTGCTCCGACGAGGAACAGGCCGACTGCGCTCAACGCCGCGAGCTGTGCTACAGGTGCCACAGCCTGGAGCTCAAGCTCGTTCATCCGCCCGACCCGGGCAGCGGATTCATTGAAAAACACTTGCAATATTTGGCGCCGACGTTTCTCAATGAGCCATGACCCGTCCGTCGAATCTCCCGCAAACAATACTCAAACTGGCGGCCGACAGGCTGACCGGCGGCAGGCATCCCCTTTTCGTCTGTTTGAGCGTCACCGACCGCTGTAACTCCAACTGTTCCTACTGCGTCTATCGCAAGTTGGGCACGGAACGGCACCCGGACCCGCAGCTCGAGCCTCTTTTCGACCTGATCGATCAGCTGGCGCAATGTGGGGCAAGGCGGATCAACCTTTTTGGCGGCGAACCGTTGTTGCGCGAGGACCTCCGGGAAATCATCGCCCATATCCGGGGGCGTGGCATCGGCGTGGGCGTCAATACCAACGGCATCCTGGCCCCGCAGCGGATCGAGGCGCTCAGGGCGGCCGACTTCGTCTGCCTGAGCCTCGACGCCCTTGGTCCGGCCAACGATCGGGCGAGGGGTCCCCGGGCGTTTGAGCACGCGTTGCAGGCCATCGGGTTGATGCGCTCCAACGGGATCTTCTTCTACGTCAACGCCCTGGTCACCAACGAGAACATTGAGCAAAGCCTCGGGCTGCTGGAGTTGGCCGAGGAGTATGACTTTTATATTCAATACAGCGTCCTGTTCGAATCCGCGGACCAGGAGCTGATCCCCAACCCAGCGGTCGCCGCCCGGATCCTGCGGCGGTTGATGGCGCAGAAGCGAAAAAACAGGCCGGTATTTTTCTCCATCAAGGCGCACAGGCTGATGCTGCGCCACTACGAGCAGGGAGTCGCTGTCCCTCTGCGCTGCAACATTCATAGCTTTGGCTGCACGATCGACGTCAACGGCGACATCTATCCGTGCAGCTTCAGGATCTCGCGGATGAAGACCTCCAACGTGTATCAACAAGGTTTCCGCAAGGCTTTTGACGAGCTGGGCAACGACTGTCGATTCTGTGGATCGGTCGGCTTCTTGGAACAGAACCTGATAGGACGACTGGACCCGGCGGCGTTGTGGAACCTCTGGCGCTTTAGCAAACGATATCGGATCAAGCTTTAACCCGAAAGAAAGGATTCGCATGCTATCGCGCACCGCTGATCAGGCTTATACTGCGCCGCAGAAGGCGCATAGCTACCGGCAATTACCCCACGTCAACCCAGCGAGCCGCGGATTATGCTGAGAATCGCCCTGGTCAGCCCCTATGAGCATTCCATTCCCGTGCAGGTGACCGCCTATCGTGCGTTCATGCCGCGCTACGGTCTGCTGACGGTGGCCGACGCCATGCTCAGAGCGGGGCATCACGTCCAGGTCTACTGTGAGCTGTGCGGCTCCAAGGTCGATTGGGATTACGTATTCAGCGCCGACGTCGTCTGTATCTCCTGTCTGACCTATTGCGCGCCAAAGGCCTATCAGTACATCGATCGCATCCGCGCGCACAGCAGCGCGCCGATCATCATGGGCGGCTGCCATGCCAGCTCGCTGCCCGAGGACTGCCTGGAGCACTGTGATTACGTGGTCAGAAACGAGGGGGAAAAGACCATCGTCGAGCTGCTCGAGGCGCTCGAGGGCAGCGGCGATCCCTCTGCGGTCAGGGGGGTTTCCTTTTGCAACGCCGCGGGAGCGATCGTGCACAATCCGGACAACGAGTTCATCGATGTCCTGGATTACCTGGCGGACCCGTCGGTAGTTTCGGGGTTTACGGCGCGCAGCCGCGGATTCTACCTTCGCGACGGGCTGCTAAACGGCATTCCACGGTTCAATATCGCCGTTATTCAGACCTCGCGCGGTTGTCCCTTTGACTGCGCCTTCTGTTTCGTCAAGCAGGAGCTCGGCAAAAAATATCGCAAACGAGAACCCGAGCTGGTGTTGCGGGAGATCGAACGCTCCGTTGAGGTGCTCAAGACCCGTTTCGTGTTCTTCGTTGACAACGAGTTCACCCTCGACAGAGACCACGCCCTGGCCGTGCTGAGCCTGCTTGAGCAACGCTTTCACGGCGACCTGGACCTGTTCTTCTTTGCCAGAATCTTCATCGCCCAGGACCACGAGCTGATGCAGGCCATCGAACGGGCCGGCAGAGCGTGTATCGGTGTGGGCATCGAATCGCTCAACCCCCGCACCCTGGAGCTGTTTCACAAACCGCAAAGTGTTGAAGACATCCATCAATGCCTCGGCCTGTTGACGCGCTATCGGGTGGCAACGCAACTGCTGTTCATTTTCGGCTCTGATACCGATACGATCGAGCATACGCGCCAAGCTCGGGATCTGGTGATAAGTCACAGGGCCTACAATTGGGGGTTCGCCAGCATCTACGATCTGCCAGGCAGGGAAAAGGCTCTGGGCCTGCCGCAATTCCTGCCGGACGAACGCTTTATCCACCGCGACTGGCGCTTCTATTCGGGTAACTTCGTGGTGCATTATCCCCTGCACATCAGGCCCAGCGTGCTACAACGGGAGATGTCGCTGGCCTACCGCGAGTTCTACAGGGCAAACCGAGAAGCCCTATACCAGTATCACCCGATTCAGGCCACTTTCCGCAAATATATTCCGATCCTGGAAAGCGCTGAGCAGGGGTTGTACGACAGCTCCGACAACCTGATCAGCGAACGTCTGCCCGGCCCGCTGGCCGGGCAGCGGCGGCTCGGGATTGAGCCGGGCAGCGTCTCGGTTGTCGGCGAGGTGGCTCGCTTCTACTGGAACAACCTGACGCGACCGGTTGCCTGGCGCTATCTGTGGGCCTTGGTCAGATCCTGGGGCCGAGGCTGAGCGCTGCGAATTGCAGCCTCACTGGTCCGGGCCGGCGTACCGTACCTCGATCTTTTCATAGAAATACCCGGCGAAACCACCGAGCTCGATCAGATAGCCGTCATCGCGCGTGCGGCAAGGCAGGATTGGTGCATCAACAGGCAACGACTGTTTTACAACACAGCCCAGGCTCGCATCTAGGGGGGGCTCGTCATCCGGCGGATAAATCGTCAACTGTTGGGGAGCGCCCGCCAGGGACCTGGGTAAAAACAGTTCGGATTCAGACAGCAGCATACGTTGCCGGGCCGGGTAGCAGACCTCCTGCACAGTCTTGCGCAAGTAGTACAGATCGTTTTCCCCGGCCGTGATCCGCAGGGCGGCGTCGCTTATCGGACAGACCGGCGGCGCATCGAGCAGCCGCACGACCAGGTATGCAAAACGCTGCTCGTGCAGAACCTTCCAGCCAGCGAATCCTTGGGCAAAGCGTGCGATTCCCTCGTGATTTAATTCAGGGTACAGCCCATACAACCGGGAATCGATCTGCACCTCCCAGATCCGTTCGATGAACGGATGTCGTTGCCACTGGTCATAGGGAAGCGCGACGTCGTCAACGTACCACAGCAAATCCCGGCCATCGACGCTGCCCCAGAACGGGCTGTAGCCGTATAGAGTATATTCCCCCTGCGTTGTCCGGTTGCCCTGCATCCGCTCGAATCCGAGCTCGTAGAAGCTGACCGTGGGAAGCAAAATAGCGGATACCGGCGTGGCGACGATCGCGTCGTTCGGCTCGAGCCTGCTCTCAATGTATTCCCAGGCGGCCCTGGCGTCGGGGTTCTGTCTGTCGAAAATGATGCGGGCGGCCGAGGGGAGCTGGATTGCGATCACCGCCGCCGCGGCGATATATAAAATCGTCAAATGTTTGCCGCGCTGTTCCAGACGATCGAAGAATATTCCGATCAGGCAGAGAAATACCGGGACGAAGGTAATGAGATGCCGGTAGTAATGATAGACTCCGTTGACGCGGACGTCCATTACCCCGTTGACGAAACGGGCTCCCAATATCATCATTAACAATGAGATAATCGTTAATATTGCGGAAAAAAAAGCTGCTTTTCTGCGGAAGGAACCGAGGGTTGCCAATGCCAACAACACGAAATATAATCCGCCGCAGACCTTGACCCAGGTGACGCCGCCGACGCTGAGCTGCAATCCGAGAAAATTCCAGATATCGATTAGGGAATCGGTGAGCAACATGTGATGCAAGGGAAGATACATATTCAATTGCACATTGCGAAAGGCGCTGAATTGAAACACATGCGTTATGAAGAACAGAATCATACACAGCGTTGGAATCACGCCTACGGTCAACCATGCATAAAGTCTGATCAGAGGGCGTGCGGCTGATTCATACTCTTCGCTGATCTTGCGAAAAAGTGTGATAAGCAGCGCCAAGGCCACGGCGGCCAGGAACAACATGAAAAATGCGTGTGAGAGCTCCCCTATTATTCCCCAGAAAAGGGCGTATCTGATTCGCGTCTGTTTTCCCATCAGGATCATGGCCGCCTGATATAGAAACGCCGTGGCGGCCAACAGCAGCACGGCGTAGGTCTCGATCGCCATCGCGTAATACTGCAGGATCGGCGAACAAGCGAAAACGATCGTGGCCCACACGCGGGCCCTCCGCCCCATGAACAGCCCGCAGAGCCGATGGAAGTAAATAATCGCCGCCCCAAACGCCAGTCCGCTCAACAGCCGGAAAAATCCCGGGTCCATCTGAAAATAGCTCAGGCATTTGAGTAAGAAATTGTGCAGCGGCAAATGGGAGTAGCGAATGCCGACGAAACTCGATGCCGTAATCGACATATCGCCGTACGGGAAAAGATTGACCTCCTCCATGTCGGAGATCGACTCGAACCGACATTTGAAGATGTAGATCAAAAACAGCAGACCGCCAATTATTGCCGGGAAAAGATCGGACGCTTCGCTTTTGGGTCGACCAATGCTTTGCGGCGGCCCCCAACGCCTCGCATAACGCAGCAGT
>JAVCCG010000057.1 GCA_030765605.1 Candidatus Alcyoniella australis | reverse complement strand
ATCTTCTCGGCCGGCGACCTGGTCTGGCTGCGTGGCGTCACGTCAGCGGAGTTCAGCAGGGTGCCGGCCATCACTCCCGGCACTGGTGTTGATGACGAGATCACACTCGAGCAGGACCTCCAGTGGGCCAAGGGCTGCGACCCCGGTGGTGGCAACTACTCGGTCATCGCGGCCGTGGACAAGCTCGAAATTCCGCTGGACGGCCGCGACCGGCTGGTCGGCTGCCGCGGCGTGATTCGGCCTCAGGAGAAGAACGCGACTCTGGCGGACGCGCAGGCGCGGCTTCCCGGAGGCGCCCACGACAACGAAATGTGGGGATACATCGAGCCGGCAGGCCCCGGCGCGCTTTCCCAGTGGGCCCGGTCGATCCGCGAGGTGCAGGCGCATCGCTACAGCGGCCAGGGTGTCGATCCGCAGGGTTCTACTGCCCAGGCGAGCCTGGACGAGTGGGTGCGTCTGAGCGACGACCAGTGGGTCGCTCTGTTCGATCCCCAGTACAACCCGCGGGCCGGGGTGTTTGTGGCTCAGACCGATGTGACGATCAACGGTACACAGCGCATCACGGCAGGAGATCTCCTGCTCTGCGGCATCGGCTGCGCCAACGAGGATCCGGACGAGTACCGCGGCCTCATGCCATACATCCTGGTGATCACGCTTTCGCCAGATCTCGGAGGGTATTGACCATGGACCCGAACACGCTTCAGCTCCTCGCCATCGTGGCCGGCGCCATGGCCGGATACGGCGCGATGTTTACATTTCTCATTCGCTGGATCACCCGCAAGAATGACGAGCTGATCAAGATCATGCTCGGCAACGACCGCGCGTGGAAAAATCGCACCGCCGAGTGCCTCGACGAGATCCGCGACCATGTCGAGCACGGAGAGTGCTGTGGATATCGAGCCGACCAGGCGAACATCCATGAGCGGCTGGCGGAGATTCGCGCGGCCGTGGTTGAACGGAAGACGGCATAATGGGGGCGGCTCACATCATCCGGCTCGTTGAGAGCTTGCCGTGGAATCCGAGTCGTCCGCGCTGGCCGCAGCAGCGCGACCTGGAAAAGATCGACCGCGTGATCCTGCACCAGAGCCTGGGCCACGCGGACACGTCCGGCAACCGGGATGTCTATGGCATCGCTTCACCTCCAGGTTGAATGAGTCAGCAACCCCATTCTCTTCGAGAAACGGGCGATGGTCACCTCTAACTAGGGCTGGCCGTCTGCTCGTACACTACGTCAGTGGACACAGGAAAAATTTTCAGGATTGAAACGTATTTGTTTTGTTGACTGAGGAGGTTGAGCGAAGCACGGGGCGTTTTCATCGCCTGGTTGTCCATCTGCTCGGCTTTCATAGGATACCTTCATTTGATATTGTCTTTTTAAGCGCATAGCGATCACAGTAATCTGGCATGCCCCGGATGCGACGTTGGGTGTTACATTTCTGTCGTAACGTACAGTTCCAACCTATTTTTTAGCAATTGGGCGTGAACGGCAATTATTCGGATCAAGGGGGTCAAATGGATGAATTGGCGCATGTGGATGAGCGTGGCCGCGGTCAGTTACTGTCTGAGCATCTGCGCGGAACAGCGGAACTTGCCAAGGCCTTTGCCGACAAATTCGCATCAGGCGCCTCGGCAGAACTGGCAGCGCTGGCACACGATCTGGGTAAGACACAGCCGGCTTTTCAAGGCAGACTGCGCGGTGAGAATCGGCGCGTGCGCCACGCATACGTGGGGGCGGCCGAACTCTTTGCCCGCGGCGAGCTCGGGTGCCTGCTTGCTGCGGCGGTCGCCGGACATCACGGCGGATTAGCCGATTTTATCGAGTTTGCCCAGGGAATTCGCGCGGAACTCGACCAAGCCCGGCGTCATCTGGCAAAGGCGCGGGAGAGGGGCTTTTCAGCAAATTTGCCGCAGTATTCTGATGGGCCGCCTTTCCTGAAAGATGAAGTTGCCCACGAATTCTGGTTGCGGATGGTCTTCTCCGCGCTGGTGGACGCCGACTACCTGGACACGGAACGGTTTTTCGATCCCGAGCGAGCCGGCCGCCGTGACGGGGCCTTGTCGATTGCGGAGATGAAGGCGCGGCTCGACGATTTTCTCGCCGGCATGACGCGTGACGCCGAGCCATCGCCGATCAACGCTTTTCGTGCTCGCGTTCTCGCCCAATGTCGCGCTGCCGCATCGCTTCCGCCGGGTCTGTTTTCTTTAACCGTCCCCACCGGCGGCGGCAAAACGCTGTCATCGATGGCCTTCGGCCTCGACCACGCGGCCAAGTACGGCCTCGAGCGCGTGATCGTCGTGATTCCCTACACGAGCATCATCGAACAGAACTCGCAGGTCTACCGCGGGGTATTTGGCGACGAGGCAGTGATAGAGCATCACAGCGCGGTCAAAATGGAAATGGCCCCTTGCGCTGAGGTGTCCACACGCGCGCGGCTCGCCGCTGAGAATTGGGACTCGCCTCTGGTCGTCACCACTTCGGTGCAGTTCTTCGAATCGCTCTTTGCCAACCGACCCGGGCGATGCCGCAAGCTGCACAACATCGCACGCAGTGTGGTTGTCCTCGACGAGGTGCAGACGCTGCCGGCGAAGCTGCTGGCCCCGATTCTCGACGGGTTGAATACCTTGGCGCGTGACTATGGCGTCAGCATCGTACTTTCGACGGCGACCCAACCGGCGTTACGCCACCGGGATGGGTTTCCGCTCGGTCTGACCGATGTACGCGAAATCGTGACCGACCCGTTGTCATTGTTTAAGGCGACCTCGTCACGGACCAATGTGACCTGGCCAGCCGATCTCAATTTGCCAACAACATGGGAGGCACTTGCCGACCGCCTGGCCGGTGAAGCGTGTGTCCTGTGTGTTGTTCACCGCCGCGACGATGCGTGGCGCCTAACCACCATGCTTGATCAGCGTCTGGGGAACGAGCAGACCGTCCACCTTTCGGCGACCATGTGCGCCGAACATCGTTTGGCGACGATCAACGCGATTCGCGCGACACTCCGAGACGGCCGGCCGATCCGCGTGGTTTCCACCCAACTGGTCGAGGCGGGAGTTGACTTGGATTTTCCCGTGGTCTACCGCGCGCTGGGCGGTCTGGATTCGATTGCCCAAGCCGCCGGACGCTGCAACCGTGAAGGGCGGCTGGCACAGGGCCGGGTCGAGGTTTTCGTGGCGCAAAGCAATCCACCCCGGGGCGTGCCGACCAAGGCCTTGGAAGTCACCCGGGGATTGCTTGCCGGCCGGGGCGCGCTAGATATCCATGACCCGGAAATCTACGACGAGTTTTTCCAGCGGCTCTTCTTCCTGACCGACAGCGACGCCAAGGACATCCAGGGCAAACGCAAACGCCTTGCCTTCAAACAGGTTGCCGAAGCCTTCCGCATGATCGAGGACGACTGGAGCGAGGGCGTCATTGTGCCTTTCGGGCGTGCCGCGGATGTGATCGACGATATAGACCGGCGCGTGCAAAACGGCAGCCCTATTTCCTGGCGTCACCAGTTGCGGCGGTTGCAGCGTTTCACCGTACAAATACCGCGCAAGACCGCCGATGAATGGCGCGTCCGCGGTCATCTTCTGCCGCTGGGCGAGGAAGTCGCATGGCGGCTTTCACCCGATGTTTTCCAGTCTGTCTACGATCAACGTTTCGGCTTGGTCATCCGTGACGGTGAATCATGGATGCCATCACTGATTGTTTAACCAACAACACAAGGGGGAAAACGAGATGTATCGCAGTCCACCGTATCGCGTGAGGGTCCGCGGCGAACTTGCCTGTTTCACGCGACCCGAGTTCAAAGCTGAGCGCGTTTCCTACGAGGTGATTACCCCGTCGGCCGCACGCGGCGTCCTAGAGGCGATCCTCTGGAAACCCGCGATCTGTTGGCACATTGACCAGATAGACGTCCTTGCGCCAATCCGGTTCACGGGGTTCCGCCGCAACGAGGTCGAAGGGCGCGTCTCGGTCGCCAACGCCAAAACGGCGATGAAAAGCGGAGTGTTGCCTGATTTTGTCGTCGAGACACAGCGCCAGCAGCGCCACACCCTTGCCTTAGAGCACGTCGATTACGTGGTCACCGCCCACTTCACCATGACCGACAAGGCGGGGCCCGAGGACAACCCGACCAAGTTCGAGGCGATGTTCCAGCGGCGTTTGAAAAAAGGGCAGTGCTTTCACCAACCCTATTTGGGGTGCCGTGAATTCCCCGCCAACGTCGCCCCGGCAGACGACGCCCCGCAACCGATCGGTTTGAGCAAGTCGCTGGGCCTGATGCTCTATGACATTGAGTTTGACGCGGCAGACAGGGGCGATCGCCTCCGTCCCCTGTTCTTTAGCGCCGAGCTGCAACAGGGCGTGGTTGCCGTTCCGCCGCGCGAACAGGTGATCACATCGGGAGGCGCGCCATGATCCTCAAGGCACTGTTCGACTACGCCAATCACAGGGGGTTGATGGACGACCCGGATTACGAGGAGCGCCCCGTGGGCTGCCTGATTCGGATTGGGCGCGACGGAGCCCTCCTTGGTTTCGAGCCGACATTTGAACCAAACGCAAAGGGGAAGCCGATTCCCAAGCGATTCAATGTACCGCGAGGAGCTGGACGCACATCGGGCGATCTGGCGTTTCTGCTGGTTGACAAATCTGACTACGTACTCGGATTTTCCGACGACCCGAAGAAAGACGGGAAGCCGGGAAAGTGTGCAGTTCGGCGGGAACTCTTTATCGAACGGATCCGCGAAGCGGCAGCGGCGACCGACGACGAGGCTTTAACGGCCTTACTCAAGTTCTACGACAAAAACACTCCGAATGCCCTGCGGCCGCTTTTGCCCGACAACCATCCGCCCAATCAGCAGTACGCTTTTGTCTACGACCCGGACGGCACGTTGTTGGTTCACGAGCGGCCGGGAATCAGAGCCTACTGGCAAGGGGTTCGCCGCGCGGCGACCGAAAAACAAGCCGCCGAGTGGACCTGTCTGGTCACCGGGGAACCGTGCGTCCCGGAGCTTACGCACCCGAAAATCAAAGGCGTCCGCGGCGCGTCCACAAGCGGCGGTACCTTGGTCTCGTTCAATTTCGACGCGGCACTGAGCTACGGTTTCAAGCAGAACGAAAACGCACCGATCGGCCAGGCGGCGGCCGAAGCCTATACAACGGCGCTCAACTCGTTGCTGTCCCCTCGTGCTGACAATGCCATTTCGCTCAACGACAACACCGTGGCCTGCTTTTGGACCCGCGAGAACCGCTCCGGATTCGAGTCGATGGTGGGCAAGCTGCTGGGTTCCGCCGAGAACGTCGCCTTACTGTATCAGTCTCCTAAAAAAGGCCGCCCGGCATGGCTCAAGGACGAGGATCGCTTTTACGCGCTGACCCTCTCAGGCGCCCAGGGCCGCATTATGGTGCGCGACTGGTTCGAGTCGTCGGTGGCCGATGTTGCCGAGAACCTCAGGCGGCATTTCGACGATCTGGCGCTCGACTTCCCTTTCGACGATCCACCGCTTCCCGGCCTCTACGGTTTGCTGCGTGCCATCGTTCTCCAAGGCAAGGCCGAAAATATCCCACCGAACTTGGCGGCACAGTCCTACGCGGCGATTCTGCGTGACGGCCCTTACCCGCTCACGCTGCTTTCGGCCGCCGTCCGTCGCTGCCGCGCCGAAGGACCTGCGCCCAATTGGCACCGCGCCTTTTTGCGTACGTGCGTAATCAAGGCGTCGTTGGCGCGCGGCGCGCGAAAAAAGACCCTGAATCTCTCTCCCGAGGAGGTAAGCGAAGCCATGGATCCCAACAACATCAACACTGCCTATCGGCTCGGTCGGTTGTTCTGTGTGCTGGAATTGCTCCAGACGCGGGCCATCGGCAATCCGAATGCCGGCATCGCCGACCGCTTTTTCGGCGCGGCCTCGACCAATCCGGTTACCGTATTTCCCCGCCTGATCAAGCTGTCGCAACACCACGTCGGCAAACTCGGCGGCAGCGGCATCTGGTATCAGCAGCAGGTGTCCGAAATCCTCGAACCGGTCAGCGGCTTCCCGACGACGCTGGATCTCAAAGATCAAGGCCTCTTCGCCTTGGGTTACTACCACCAGCGCGCCGAGATGTTCCGCAAGAAGGAACACGTTGACCACAACGGAACTGAAAACGAAAACACCTTGAATTGATAGAAAGAGAGAAACCATGAGCGAGCTAAAAAACCGATACGACTTCGTCATTCTCTTTGATGTACAAGACGGCAACCCCAACGGCGACCCCGACGCCGGGAACCTGCCGCGCATTGACCCGGAAACCGGCCACGGACTGGTTACCGACGTCTGCCTCAAACGCAAGATCCGCAACTACGTCGCCGCTGCCAAGGAGAACCAGCCGCCGCACGAAATCTACGTAAAAGAGAAGGCAATTCTCAACGAGCAACACCGCCGCGCCTACACGGCGTTAGACATCAAGATGGACAAGAAAAAGCAGAAGCGGGACGACGTCGATAAAGTCCGCCAGTGGATGTGCCAAAACTTCTTCGACATCCGCACATTCGGCGCCGTAATGTCCACGGGGGTGAATTGCGGGCAAGTGCGCGGCCCGGTGCAACTAACCTTCTCGCGGTCGCTGGACCCGATCGTCGCCAGCGAACATTCCATTACCCGCATGGCCGTGACCACGATAAAAGAGGCAGAGGCGCAGGGCGGCGACAACCGGACGATGGGTCGTAAGGCGACGATCCCCTACGGACTCTATTTCGGTCGCGGTTTCGTGTCGCCGCAACTCGCAGCGCAGACCGGCTTTTCGGAAGACGACCTGGGATTGCTGTGGACGGCGATCCAGAAGATGTTCGAGGTCGATCGCTCGGCAGCCCGCGGCATGATGGCCACACGCAAGCTGATTGTCTTCAAACACGACAGTTCCCTGGGCAACGCGCCGGCACACGAGTTGTTCGACCGGGTGAAGGTCGTCCGAAAACAGCTCCCCGCCCGCTCGTTTCTCGACTACGACGTAACCATCGATCAAAACGAATTGCCTTCCGGAATCGAGGTACAGGAATTGATTTAAAATGGACGTCGATGACCTCCTGCCCCTCTCGGGCCTGCAACACGTGGTTTTCTGCGAACGCCAGTGCGCGCTGATCCACGTCGAAGGCGTGTGGGTCGAAAATCCGCTGACCGCAGCCGGTCGGGTCGAGCACGAACATGTCCACGACCCGGCTGGCGAGGTCCGAGCTGGTTTGCGCATCTGTCGCGCGTTGGCGTTGCGGTCCGAACGGCTGGGCGTGGTCGGCGTCGCTGATGTGGTGGAGCTCGTCTTCGAGGAAGCTGCCGGCGTGTGGCGGCCCTTTCCCGTGGAACACAAACACGGCGCCAAGGGCCGTCGGCTCGCCGACCGAGTGCAACTTTGCGCCCAAGCCATGGCATTGGAGGAAATGCTCGGCGTAGACGTGCCGCGCGGCGCGGTTTTTTATCGCTCCAGCAACCGGCGCGTGGTCGTTGAGTGCGATGCATTGTTACGTGAAAAGACATTCGCTGCTGCCAAACGCTATTGGCAGTTGGTCGACCAACGCCTGACGCCGCGGGCATCGTACGCAAAAAAGTGCGACAATTGCTCGCTGAGGGAGGTATGTCTGCCCGAAATAACCGCCGACGTAAACGGCTTTCATCGAAAATTGGCCCGCGCGCAACCGAGCGATCCTGACGGAGGCAAAGCGTGAATCTGTTAAACACGCTGTACGTCACCACGCAGGGTGCGTATGTCCATAAAGACCGAGAAAACATTTTGGTCTCCGTGGATCATCGCGAACTTCTGCGCGTACCAGTACATCGTGTCAGCGCCATCGTCTGCTTCGGGCGGGTTTCGGTCAGCCCGTATGTGCTTGGATGGTGCGCAGAGCGGTCATTGCACGTGGCGATGTTGACCGAACGCGGGTATTTTTAGGACGGTTCGAAGGACTTGCTTCCGGCGGTGCGATCCTCCGACGCCAACAGGTCCGAGCGGCCGACGATCCGCTCACTGTCAAACGAATCGCCGCCTTCATAGTACAGGGCAAAATTAAGAACAGTGCAGCGCTGCTGCGGCGCGCGGCAAGAGAACGCGATGAACAGGCAAGCGAAACCCTGTCCAGCGTCGTTGATTCCGTCGCGCGGTTGGAAGCGTCGTTGCCCGGTGCAGCGATGATCGACCAGATTCGGGGCTATGAGGGAGAAGCGGCGGCGCTCTATTTTTCTGCGATGGATTCGATGGTCGTGGTCAACGACGCGGCGCTACGATTCGAAAGGCGTTCCCGCCGTCCGCCGAAAAACGCCTTTAATGCGTTGCTGTCTTTCGGCTACGCGCTCTTGCTCAACGACTGCATTGCGGCACTGCAAACCACGTCGCTCGATCCATGGGTGGGATTTTTGCATGTCGAGCGTCCGGGGCGCCCGTCCCTGGCGTTGGACTTGATGGAAGAGTTTCGAGCCTTCTCCGTTGATCGAATGGTGCTGGCGTTGGTCAACCGCAGGCAGATCGATGGCAACGATTTCGAGGTCGCGGCAACCGGAGGTGTGACATTGACCGACGAAGCGCGGCGTACGTTTATTGAGGAATACCAGGGCCGCAAAGGCCGCCAGATTACACATCCGTTATTGGAGCAGGCGATCCCGGCGGGGTTGTTGCCGTACGTGCAAGCGCGGTTGCTCTCGCGCACGATCCGCGGCGAACTGGACGAGTATCCGCCATTTGCCTTTCGATAGAGGTGTCCGATGAATGTACTGATAACCTATGATGTCTCGACTGAAACCCAAGCGGGGCGACGGCGATTGCGAAGAATCTCGAAAGCGTGCCAGGATTACGGGCAACGTGTGCAGTGGTCGATTTTCGAATGCAAGCTGGATAAAACTAACTGGGTCGTGCTGCGAGCGCGACTGCTGAATGAGATGAACGATAAAAAGGACAGCTTGCGTTTCTACATTCTCTCCGAGGATGACTTGGGGAAGGTGGAACATCATGGGTGCAGGAAGCCGCTTGATCTCGACGCGCCCCTGATTGTGTGAGGCTCATAATGGCTGTAGCGATAATCTGCGCGAACCCTAAACAACCATGTTTTCCCTGGCAGGTTCGCGTTGCTTGTGAAATCGCATACTTGTTCCCGCAAGGCCCGGGTCGGATTCGGTCGGTAAAGGCTTCGAATAAGCGGTCCGCGCAAACCGGCGACAAAACCGATACGTTGATTGCACTTATGTGTTGAGAGTCTTCGTTCCCTCCGGGGATCGAAGTGGATTGAAACATGGTTTTAACGATAGAATTCTATCGGCCGGGGGCGTCTTCGTTCCCTCCGGGGATCGAAGTGGATTGAAACATTTACACGGCCGGACCT
>JAVCCG010000056.1 GCA_030765605.1 Candidatus Alcyoniella australis | reverse complement strand
CAGGCCGATGTAAAGTTGCATTGGGCTGTCCTCCTCAAAGTTTGTGCCGTATGAGCACGTTTAACGTTTGAGGCTGTTTTATCAAACAGACCTCGAGGACAGCCCTCTTTCATGTATACGCAGCAATGCACGCGAGCGAACCATGGTCGTAATCCAACGAGCCTCTCCGCGACGAAAGATGGGGGAGGGTAATAATGTTGGATAACATTATTGGGTAGGCGCGAGCAGGGCATTGTCTTGAGATTTATTTTGCGGTGGACTGAAAAGCGTGCTCTTCCTCGTGCATGTCGAAGAAAAAATGCGTGGAGAACCCTGTAAGGCTGACATGCTGACTGTTGAGGGTCGCGGATACTGTCAAAGGCGGCATGCACTCCGATATTAATAAATTTCGAGCCAATGCCCCGTGAGCCTTACACACAAAGATCGATTTCTCGATCTTTACCCCCCCCCTATTGAAGCTCTGCGGCCAGTGCGCTATGGGCCGCGATCAGCCCGTCGGCAATATCCGGCCCCACGCAGAGCATCTTCTCATAGCGATAGATCGGATCCTCATACTGCTCGACGTCGATAATGTACCCCAGGTAGTCCTGGCTCAGGCCGCAGATGATCTGCGCCTTGCCGCCCACCGCCTCGCGAATCGTCATTCCGATCTGCGGTGAGAGCTCGCCGGGCACCGTGGCCAGCCACAGCTCGCCGATGCGCGCCAGAGTGACTTTGGTTTGGAACTGTTCGTGCATCGGCGGCAGGTCGAACGGCATCAGCCCCAGGCCCTTGGCCAATCCCAAGATCCGGTTGTCCATGGTCACGGTCACCGGCGCGGACTCGACCTTGATCGCGTCCACGGACAGCGGCTCGAGCTTGGCGAGCACCGCAATCGTGCGCTGGGCCACGGCGCGGCCCACGGCGTCGGCCCAGACGAAACCCTGCGACTGCCGCTCGTCGCCCACGTTCTGCTCGCGCCAGGGCTCGGAGGGCTGAATCGAGGCGCCGATCGAGCCGTTGATGAACATCGGGATGCCCACGTCGCGGCGGCGCATGATCGCGTAGTAGCTGCCGACCCAGTCCGAGCTGACCAGCAGGTTGTCGCCGTTCTCGCAGGTCGGATGGCAGCCCCAGTTGAGCACGGTGACGATCGGCCGGCCCTCGAAGTCCGCGGCCTGCAGCACGGTCAGCGTGTGGTCGATGGGCGCGTCGTCGACCTGGGTCTGATAGTGGTTCCAGTGCGGCTCGGCCAGCTCGCCCACCCCGTAGCTGAGCTGCGCCGGTCGGCGCGACTCGAACGCCAGGCCCGCGGCCTGCACGGCCTGGGACTTCATGTAGAGCATGTAGCCCTCGTCGCGTCCGGTGCGCGGCGGCAGCAGCGTGCCCCACAGCCCCATGGTGTCCGGGCTGTGATGTGTATGGGTGGAGCTGATGATCACCTGGTCCGGGGCGATGGGCCAGCGCTGGGCGATGGCGGCCTTGATCTCGTCCTGGTCCGGCCCGGCGAGCCCCACCAGGTCCAGGGAGATCAGCAGCAGCCGTTGGTCGTCCAGACCGATGTACATTGCCGTGGCGTAGAGCGGATCGTGCACTCCCTGCGACCAGCGGCAGGTCTCGATGCTGCCCACGTACACGCCGTAGCCGCCCATCATCGCGGACCTCAGCGGAGTGATCTCCAGCCGCGATACGCCGACCCGCAGCACGCCGGGGTCGATGTCGCCGATCGGCGCCTGCTGTTCCGTGGTCGCGGCAACGGCATTGCCCTGGGGCACGCTGACCAGCCCGGCAACCATCGCGGTGTTTGAACAACCGGCCAATAGGGCCAGGGTCAAGACCAGGACGGCCGCGACGGACAGTCTGTTTATTCGCGCTTGGTTTTGATGATGGCTTTTCAACTTATTGTCTCCTGCGCTTTTCGTTCGGCCGCAAAACATGGCACTGCAGCGTTGATCGGTCAACGGCGTCGATTTGCCGTTGAAACTTTCCGCAGCCGATCAATTGTAATCAAAGCACAAATCCTGTACTTTTTCTCGGATACGCCGCACCACTTTCTAACGATAAAAATATTGACCGAATTAAGAATTAACGAGCATGTGCCGCACCGCAAGGGCTGGTTGCGTCCTGACACCATGGAGGATTGAAAGACATGTTCGAACGTATGCCGCTATCAGCGGGGTTTTGGCTGCTGCTACTGCTTACGATTTGCTTGATGCTGCTTCCAATCGCGGCCGCTGCCGACGAGGGGGAAGCCGGAGACGATCAAGACGAATCGGATGAGCCCGGCGACGCCGAGCAGACGGACGATGCCGAACAAACCGACGAGGCTGAGGAGTCGGCCGAGGCGGAAGAACAGCCCGCAGGCACCGGGGACGCGTTTCTCGACGCCTACCTGCAGCGCGAGCCGCTGTTCGGACGTTACGGCCGTTGGCTCAAACACTACGAGAACATGGCGCTGAACCTCGACATGCGCGGCACCATGACGGTCCCCCAGGGCTTCCTGGTTGCGGTGGTCGGCTGGGGCACGATGCGCCCCTATGGCCGGTTCGACAACAACCGCGAGATGGACAACCTGCTGCCGGTTTTACAATTCGAGGATCCGTTTCACTACGGCGGCGAGTTCTTCGAGTTCTCGTTCAACCTATCGGGCAACGCCAGCGGTTACGCGGTGGCGCTGATGTACGGCATCACCGACACCTTGACCGTGGGCGTGAGCACGATGTTCATGGACCTCGATATCAACATCGATCCGGTGTTCGAGCCGGGCACCTCCGACCGCCTGGGCATCGCCTCGCGCGACGACTTCTACGACATGTTCGAGGCATTGGGACATCCGGCGCCGGTACATCACTACAAGAGCGACCCGGTGGACTGGGGCGACACCATAATCGACGTTGTATGGAGCTGCTACCGCAACTCCTGGTTCGCCACGGGCACCAACTGGCATATCTACCTGCCAACGGCGCACCAGGCGGACGCCAACAAGAACATGATCTTCGCGATGGGCCCGGACACCGACACCGGCTACAGCGCCTGGGGTTTGGGCCTGGGCATCCCGCTGTCATTCAGCATGCCCAAGCCGCTTAACGCCCTGGGGATCTCGGTCACGGGCGACGGCGCCTACTTCCTGCCCTCCAAGCGCCGCAGCCCGACGTTCCTGGATATCAACCAGGACGTGCGCGACTACCTCGAGGCCCAGGGCATGGAGGTCGATCTTTTCCAGGATCTGACCGATCTGGACGAGTATTACGATTTTCAGCCCGGACCGTGGGCCGCCGTGACCGTGGGGCTGAATTTCAGCATCATCGGCATCAGCTACCGCCATGGCTGGGGCTGGGAGGCGCACTACAAGTCCAACAGCGAGGGCTTCGACAACCTGATCGACTACATCGGTCTGGTGGGCAACGGCGACGACGGCAAGCTCAGCGTCAGCCTGACCCTGCCCTTGACCCCGCTTTACATCCCCGCAGTGGCCATGCTGCGCATGGACTACACCACCGACGGCCGCAACGCGATGGTCTGGCGCGACGCCTACCAGGTGGGCATGGGCTTCTTCATCCCGATCGCGCCGCCCGATCGCTATCGCTACAAAGGAGGTGACAAATGAGACGGCGTAAGCTTGTTATCGTCGCGATTGTCGCCCTGATTGCTACGGCATTCATCGCCTGGTCATGCCAAGGCGAGCCGCCCGAACAATGGTCGCTGCAGAAGTTGCTCTCCGAGGGCCGGCTGGCCCTGCAGGAAGGCAACGGCTCGACCGCCTATAACTTCTACAAAGACGCGCTGCAGATCGATCCGGACAACCTTGAGGCGATGTGGGGCGTGACCGTCTCCACCATGGACCGCATCGTGTCCAACCTCGACGGCCTGGTCGACCTGCTGGCCGGCGTCTACATCTACGAGCCCACGAGCCAGGAGTGCGTCGAGGCCTGCGAGCGGCTGACCGAGTGCAATCTGCTCGACGAGATCCGCTCATCCGAAGAGACCTGCATGCAAGACTGCCCCTGGGGTCTGCAGCCGATGATGTTCGCCGACATCACAGCCTCCGATGACTGCGACGCCGTGCGCCACGACGCCATCGAATGGATCCTCAACACCCAGCCCGAGGACTGCGAGGCGATTGCCGGCACCCTGGAGATGTGCGGCAACTTCAACCCGCCGATCACCTACGACAAGCAGGAGTTCATCGAGCGCTGCCCCAGAATGTACGTCGAGCACCATAGCCGCTGCTTCACCAAGCACCTCGGGGAATGCAACCGCAAAGACCGCACCTGCTTTGAGCATACGATCGTCGGCTTCCAGGTGCTGTTCCGCGAGCTGGGCACCAAAATGCCGCCCGAAATTTTAAAGTATTCGGACGTCCTGCTTGAGCATCCCGAGCAGCAGCTCTTCCTCAAGAATTTCTGGCTCGAATTTCACGACCCGGCAGTCAAGTGGGAACTTCCCGGCCGCTTCGGCGTGCCCGAGCTATACTTCTCCCGGGCGATGGCGCATTTCTTCAACTGGTTCCTGTTCTGCGCCACCTCGACCAACCTGGACATCAACACCGTGACCTTCGACCTCAACGTACGCGAGGCCGAGGGCTTCGAGGAGATGTACTGGGGGCTCACCACCGCGGTCGAGAACATGCTCTACGATCCGATCTTCCCCAACGCGCTGATCGCCTACGACGACGAGAAGTCGCTGGAGCTGATCAAGGCCTCGGGCCCCGAACTGGGCTACGCGTTCGGCGATTTCGGCCGCTACCTGGACTACCTGATGATCGACCCCGAACGCCAGACCGGCAAGGCGATGGGCTACGGCGACACGAACAACAACGGCATCTGGGACCCGGAGGAGTACGTCGAGTTCAAGGGGCTGGGGATCACCATCAACCGCATCCAGGCCGAACAGATCGCGGCGATGTGCGAGGGGATGGAACTCAACCTGGTCTATGGCACGGACTACCCGTTCGACGTCTCGTTGTTCCGCAACGTGCTGGACTCCTACAACCTGTGGTACGTCGACCTGATCTGCCGCCTGATCTTCGGCGACGGATACACCAACAACGACTTGGTCGACTTCTCGCACTTCTTCACCGACCCCAACGTCTACGACTTCCGCGATTTCGCGCTGAACCTGGTCGAAGACCTCAAGCTGATCGGCAGCATGTTCTTCGGCGGCGAGCTCGACCTCAAGTCGGCTCCCGTAGAGTAATCTACGCAATCGACAAACGGCTGGGGGCACAGGCTCCCGGCCGTTTTTTTATCCGGCTATTTAGTAAATCGCGGGGCGGATCGTGGCATTCCGTCCCTTGTCCGCCCGCGAGCCTTGCCCCCGGCTCAAAGCCGGGCGCAGGGTGGGTCGTGGCACTACGTCCAGCGAACTACGCGAGTTTTGTGGCACCTCGAAGGTGCCGGCGCGGGGCGGGTCGTTGCATTAAAACCAGCGAACTGCGCGAGTTTTGCTGCGGCTCTAAGCCGCCTCAAAGGTGCCCTCAGGAGACCTTTTCGCCCGGCTGGGCGCTCTGATCGGCCCAAAGGAAGTTGAGGTTGCCGTCCTTGCCGTCGGTGCTGGCCAGCACCATCCCCTCGGACAGTCCGAAGCGCATCTTGCGCGGCGCGAGGTTGGCCACGCAGATCACCTTGCGCCCATCAAGCACGGCCGGGTCGTCCACTGCCTTGCGCATGCCGGCGAACACCGTGCGCTCGCCCAGCGGTCCCAGACTAATCTGTAGGCGGATCAGCTTATCCGCACCCTCGACCATCGTGGCCTTGATTACCTGGGCCACGCGCAGATCGAGCTTGAGGAAATCGTCGTATGCGATCTCGTCGGCGATCTGCGGCACTTCGTAGTCGAACTGTTCCACGGGCTGCTGCTCCACCTTGCTTGCCTCCACCATCGCGTCGATCTGTTTCTGCTCGATGCGATCGACCAGGTGCTGAAACTCGTTGATCTCGCGGTCGACCAAGTCGGCCCGGGCGTCGTTCCAGGTTAGCGGATCGATTCCCAGGATGCGCTCAATGTCCGCGGCGAACTTGGGAAGCGCGGGTTTGAGCGCCACGGTGATGATCTTCGAGAGGTTGACCGCGGCGGTGCACACGTTGCGCGCGGCCTCGGGATCGTCCTTGATCAGCTTCCAGGGCTCGGCGTTCTGCAAATAGACGTTGCCGCGCTCGGCGAGCTGATTGACGATCTCGATTGCGGCGGCCACGTTGCGCTGCTCGTAGTGCTCGGCGATGCGCTCCATCGCGGCCTCGGCCTCGGATATCATCTCGGCGGCAGCGGGGTCGATCTTGCCCAGCCGCGAATCCAGTCGCTTGTTCAGAAACGAGATCGAGCGGCTGGCCAGGTTGGAAATCTTGTTGACCAGCTCGGCGTTGACGCGGTTGACGAAGTCGGTGAACGACAGGTCGAGGTCGTCCGCTCCGTTGTCGAGCTTGCTCGCGTAGTAGTAGCGCAACGCCTGGGGATCCATCTGGTCGAGGAAGGTCCGCGCGTTGATGAACGTGCCGCGCGACTTGCTCATCTTGGTCCCCCCGATGCGCAGGAAGCCGTGGGCCTGGACTGCGTCGGGCAGGTTCAGGCCCGCGGCCTGCAGCATCGCCGGCCAGAACAGCACGTGGAAATAGACGATGTCCTTGCCGATGATGTGGTAGATCTCGGTGCCCGGCCGCTCCCAGTAATCGGCGACGTCGCGGCCGTTTTGCGCGCACCAGCGCTCGGTGTTGGAAATGTAGCCGATCGGCGCATCGAGCCAGACATAGAAATATTTGTTTTCCTCGCCGGGAATCGGAAAGCCGAAGTACGGTCCGTCGCGGGTGATGTCCCAGTCGCGCAGTCCGTCCTCGATCCAGCCCTGGACCGAGTTGGCGATCTTCGGCTGCAAATGACCCTGGGCCGAGGTCCACTGCTTGAGGAAATCGCCGAAGTCCGAAAGCCTGAAGAACAGATGCTCGCTCTTGCGGCGCTCGGGCACGGTGCCGCACAGCGCGCAGTGCGGTTCAAGCAGCTCGCTGCTTTGGTATGTCGAGCCGCAGACCTCGCACACGTCGCCGTACTGGTCCGTCGCTGCGCACTTGGGGCAGGTGCCACGCAGGAAACGATCGGGCAGGAACAGCTCGTCTTTGGGGCAGTAGTTCTGCTCGATCTCGCGGCGTTCGATGTGTCCGTCGTCGCGGGCCGCGAGAAAAATCCGCTCGGCCCAGCGCCGGTTCTCGTCGCAGTGGGTCGAGCCGAAGAAGTCGAACTCGATCTGGAAGTCGGCAAAGTCGCGCTCATGCTCGGCGTGCATGCGCTCGATCAGCTCCTCGGGCCGGATCCCCTGCTTGCGCGCGCTGATCTCGATCGGCGTGCCGTGGGTATCGTCTGCACAGATGTAGATCGCGTCGTGGCCGCGCATCTTCAGATAGCGCACCCAGATATCGGTATAGATGTATTCCACTAGGTGGCCCAGATGGATCGAGCCGTTGGCGTAGGGTAACGCCGCGGTCACCAGGATGCGTCGCGTCATGATTCCTCCCAGGGCACGCTAATCTATCATTGGATATCCACGCGTCAAGCCGCGCTAGCCCGCATTATTCAGGAGGGTTCGTCAACGAGGCGTGCAAGGCACCGCAAATACAAGGAAGCCGGGGCAATCATCCGCAGGCGTACCCGCTACGGTACGTCGAGGACGGATCGTCACGGATGACGCAGTAGTTGCGGATGAATTGTGCGCCGCAGTAGAAGCCTAATGGATAATACGGGCGGGTGGGCCCGGCGCTTTCACCACAAGCGGGTTCGGCTTAGAATCAGCGGGTAGACACCTTGGAAGGGCCATTACAATGAATAGATATCTATCCGGATTGCTGCTGATCGCGTTGCTGCTGTTGCTCGGTCTGACGTTGGTCGCCTGCGATGGCGACGATGATGATGACGACCAAGCGGCTGACGACGACGACGATCTGGACGACGACGACACGGCCGATGACGATGACGACGATGATGCCGACGATGATGACGATGACGACGAGGGTCCGCCCGAAGTCGAATTCTCGGTCAAGGCCGACAACGTGGCCCACGACGTGGCCGCGGACAACCTCGAGCTGTTGGCCGACCGCGAGATGTCGCTCTACCTGGCGCTGCGCACCTACCATCTTGAAACGCCGAACACCACCGCGTTGCTGGCGCGTGCCGAAGAGCTCGACGTGCCGGTCAAGATCTGGCCGCTGCTGCCCTCCAACGAGGGGAGCTGGGGCTGCGAGGGCGACGCCGACGAGTGGATCGCCAACGTGCTGGCGACCATGGATTACGTCGAAAGCGTTGAGAACAACGTCGAGTGGGTGGTGCTCAACATGGAGCTGTGTCACCCCTACATCGACGAGTTCCAGCAACTGCTGTCCGACGGCGATTACATGGGCGCGCTGCTGTACATCGCGGCCAATCGCGACGCGACGCGCTTCGAGCAAAGCCGGGCCAAGTTCCAAACGCTGGTCGACCAGCTGCACGAGCGCGGCTACCTGGTGCAGGTTACGACCTACCCCTTTGTGCTCGACGACATGCTCGACGGCGATTACGACATCCAGGATTTGGCCGAGGTGCCCGTGGACGGTATCAACTTTGACCGCTGGGGCTTCACCACCTACACCACGATGTATTCACAGTTCGCCGGGATGACCATCGGCCCGGCCTTCCCATACAGCTACGGCGCGCAGGCCGCGGAGCGTTTCGACGGCGCGGCCGCGCTCTCGATCGGCCAGGTCGACGTGGCAGGCGAGACTGGCTACGACGAGATCGCACAGCTGGCGGCCGACGTGGCAGCGGCCCGGGCCGCGGGCGTGGCCGGTATCGATATCTACCACTTCGCCGGGATCCTCGATAAGGACGATCCCGCGGCCTGGCTCGACACGATCTACACCGAGCCGCTGGCGCCGCCGGACGAGCCGCTGGTCACGCTGATGCGAGAGATGTTGCAACTGGCCGACCAGGTGTTAGGCGACTAAGCCTGGATGCTTCATGAGGCTTCTACTGCGGCGCACAATATGCTCGCAATAACCGCGTCTTCCTTGTTCTTGCGGCATCTTGCACGCCTCGCTACGAAGCCCATGAAGCACCCAGGCTACGGCTGGTGATCATGCACCACGCATGGCAATTGCCGACAACGGCGCTGATCTGCCTGCTGCTCGCGGCCTGCGCTCCGCAACCGTTGCCGCCCCAGGGTCATGTTGATCCCGAGCCGCTGGATCACGGTTACGCCGTGGGCTGGCAGGCGCCCTCCGAATCAAAGATGCCGCAGCGCCAAATACCGCAGGTTCAAACCCAGCCGATCGAGCTTGGGTCGGACAGCCAGCGGGTTGTAGTGCTGGGGCTGGACGGCGCTGATTGGCGAATCCTCGAACCGTTGATGGCTGCCGGGCTGCTGCCCAACTTCGAGCGCCTGTTGGCCGCCGGGGCCGCGGGCGTGCTCCAGACCGACCACGCGTTCTCGCCCACCAGTTGGACCACCATCGCCACCGGTAAAGTCCCGGTGCGCCACGGAGTGACCCCGGATTACAAGCTGAGCTGGGGCGCGATGGCCCTTGAGCCGCAGGAGATCAACGTGCGCCGAGTGTGGGAGATGGCGCGCGACCGGCAGCGCACCATCGCGGTCTTCGACTACTACTTCAGCCGTCCGCGCGCCGCGGGCAACTGGGGTTACATCCCCGACCTAGGCTCGGCCGACGACCAACTGCTGCCCGCGGGCCTGAGCCTCGAGGGCTGCTACAACCCCGAGGCCGGAGAGCTGGAGCACCTGTTTCAAAAGGCGTGCATCATCGGCCGACGACCGATGGACCTTTCGATAATCCTGGTGCAGCAGACCGACGTGGCCGCGCACAAGGCCGAGCTTTGCTGGCTGCGGCGCTGGCATCCCGAAATGTTCGCCGACGATCCGCAGGTGGCGCAGCTCGATCAGCCCGACCGGCTGAGCGCAACCTGGATCGGAATCGACCGCGCCCTGGGCTATCTATGGCAGCGTATGCCCTCCGGCGCACACCTAGTGATCTGCTCGGACCACGGCTTCGGCGTGCCCCAGGCCACGCATTTGCACGCCGGGCTCGGCCACGGAACCCTCGCGGCCCTGGCCCTGGATCGCGAGCGGATCGAACAGCAGCCCGCGGGGCTCGAGTTCCGCCTCGGGCAGCGCAGGCTGCGCGCCACACGCTCCTACGACTTCCAGGCCGCACACCTGGCGCACTTCAAATGGCGCGAGGGGCCCGAGACCACTTGGCTGGTGCGCGAGCAGTTGCTGATCGAGCCTGCGGGCAGAACCGCACCCGGCTGGATCGATGCCGTGCGCACGGACCTGCAATCGGCCCTGGGAGAGCAATCCGCGCTGCTCGAATTCCAAAACGTGGAGGACCGCGGCCTGCTGGTGCGGCCAGCGGTCGATGCGACGTTGAGCGCTGCATGCCGCTTGCAGACCCCGCAACAGCGCGACGCTGTGGCACTGGAATTCACCTGCGCTCATCACAACCCCGGGGACGACGGCGTAATGCTGATCGTCGGCCCCAAGGTCAAACCCGGAGCGCGAATCCAGGGCGCACGCCTGGTGGACGTAACGCCCACGGTGCTCTACCTGCTGGGCCTGCCCGTGGGCCAAGACCTCGACGGACGCGTGCTGAGCAAGGCGTTCGAGCCCGCGGCGCTGGCCGTTGATCCGGTGCGCTTTGTTGCGACCTACGAGACCTCGCCGCCGCAGCGCGACCCGATCAGCCTGGCCGAAATCACTCTGGACTCGCCGCAGATGACGCCCGAGCTGCTCGAGCGCCTGCGTTCCCTGGGGTATTTGCAATGAACGATCGTCTTTGTGAACTCGAGCTTTTCCTGCGTCCCACACCCAGCGTGGACAGCGATTCGCCGCTGGTGCGCGACAAGGCCCTGGAACTGATCCAGGGCGTTGATTCGGAACGCGAGCGCGGAGTGCGGCTTTTTTACTTTGCGCGCGACGCGATTCGCTACAACCCGTTCGCTCCGATGTTCTGCGCCGAGGAGTATGCGGCGAGCGCCACGCTGCAACGCGGCTCGGGCTACTGCGTGCAGAAGGCCGTGCTGCTCGCCGCGCTTTGCCGCGCCGCGAAAATCCCGACCCGGCTGTGCTTCGCGGACCTGCTCAACCACTGCGTGCCCGGCGACCTGCTGGAACTGATGGGGACCAACCTGTTCACCTACCACGGCTACTGCGAGCTGTACCTCGAGGGGCGTTGGGTCAAGGCCACGCCGGCGTTCGATAGTGCGATGTGCCAGCGCCATGGATTCCGCCCGGTGGAGTTCGACGGCAGCTGCGATGCAGTGTTCCACTCCACGACCCTCGATGGCAGGCCGCACATCGAGTACGTGCGCGACATTGGCCGCTATCACGACCTGCCGCTGAACGATTTAATCCAGGCATTCATCGAGACCTATGGCAAGGCCAATCCCGATCTTATGGAGCAGTGGCGCGGGAAGTAATCAACCCGGGCAATCGGCCCCAAGCTCGATCCGCGGCTGGGGCAGCAGCTCGTCGGGAATGCGCGAGGGCCAGCCCAGCAGGCGCTGGGCGCGATTGCTCAGCAGATTAAGCAGCTTATAGAACGGGTCCGGCGCGCTTTGCGGACGTTCGCGCAAGCGCTTTAGGTCCAGCCGCCACAGGCCGTGCTCGCGCGCCGCGAGATAGGCCCGGCCTCGCACGGGATCAATCACAATGTCAGTGACGAACGGCGGCGCGATCACGCTGCGCAGCAGCCGCAGGCCGTAGTAGGACGAGAAGAACAGCAGGCGCAGCACGTCGAGCTCAGCGGTCAGCCCGATCCGCAGCAGATGTCCAGTCTAGCCGCCATCGTGAGGAAAAGCCGCTGTGGCGGCCAGCCGCAGCAGATAGAGCGTCAGGCCCAGCCGCGCCAGGTACAGCGCAATATCGAGGGCCAGCGGCCGGCGGCTAAAGTCCGGATCGGCGTGCAAAGACCTGCACCGCCTCGCGCCCGCCGCTTTGCAGCGCCTCGATCAGCTCGGTATAGGCACGTCCCGCATCCACGCCCGCGGCGTCGGTCTCCATCCGTTGCGCGCCGTTGGCGTAGTCCACGCCGTAGAGGCCGAAGCGCGGCTCATAGCTGCCCCACTCGTAGTTGTCGACCAGGGTCCAGTAGTAGTAGCGGTCGATCTTGATCCCCGCGCGCACGGCCTTGGCCACCTCGTACAGCGAGCAGGCCAAGGCTTGATCGCGCTGCACGCCGTCGCGACGCGCATGGGCTCGAACGCCGTCGTGGCGCAGGCCCATGCCGTTTTCGACAATGCCGATCGGCGCGTCGGCCGCACCATCGGCGTAGCCCTCGAGGATCGGGCCCATGCCCTCGGGCGCAAAGCGCCAGTCCCAGGGCTCGGTACGCAGCTGCGGCCGCAAACCCAGATCCACATAGTCGAGCATAAACGGATCGTAGTAATCCAGTAGCACCTCGTCGATCAGCGGCTCGTCCGAGCGCAGCACGCGATCCCGCAACGCGCCAAAGGGTCTCGGGCCCATCAGCTTGGTGACCCACCATTGCAATCGGCGCTCGAAGTGCCGTCGCACTCCGGGCCACGATCGGCTCAGGGGCGCGTCGAGCATACGCTGGATGTGCCGTTGCCGCAGTCCGCCGATATAGGCGTCGAGCTCGCGCGGACCCACGCCCGCAGCCGGTGCGCGCAGCAGATCGCACGGCAACCGGTCGAGTTCGTAAACGCAACACGACCAGCTGTTGGTCGAGATCAAGGGCCGCTCCCAGCCACGCTCGCAATAGAGCCCTCGCAAACGCTCGACCGCCTCGACGTGCGCCAGATAGTTGTTCTCCAGGGCCGTGATCGCCGTGCCGAACCCGCGGTCCGCCGACGGGCCGGGGAAGTGTTTGAGCACGTAGGTGGCAAAGGGCACCATCAGCGGCTCGTTGATGGTGATGATCCGCTGCAGGGGCGCGGAGCCGCGTTCGATCAGCCGCGTGTTGAGCCGTTCGATCGTCTCGCATGCGTACTGGGCGAACAGCGGCACGCACAGATCGCGGTGCAGCCACAGATCCTCTCCGGCCCACAGCGGATGCACGAAATGAAACAGCGTGGGATGCGGCTCCATGCCCGCTTCGCGGATGCCGTGCAAAATCTCAGCGTAGAGATCCAGGGCCGCGGGATCGAAATCGGCCGGTCCGCGTTGTTGCGGATCGACGGCGGGCTGGACCCGCGCCCACTCGATTCCCAGCCGGAACGCGCGGCAGCCCAGGGCCGCGGCACGCTGCACATCCTCGCGCCACAGCTCGAGCAGGCGGCAGGCGCCGCCCGTGCGCTGTACGCGGCCGCTTTGCTCGTGGGGATACCAGTTGTTTTTCGGCTCGTCCGGGCCGTTGAATCCACCCTCGGCCTGATAGCCGCTGGTGGCCACGCCGAAGGCGAAGTCTACGGGCAGCGGCTGGGCCAGCACCCGCTCCAGGTCGCGCATGGTGAAGTGCGGTCGGTAATGCATAAAGCTAGCTTATTGGAGCCGGGGCGGCGCGGCAACCTCGGTCCGGACGGCCGTCTGGACAGCCGGATGGAGCCCTGATAAATTGTGGCGGGTTCAGTGCCGTGCGGTTGCGTTGAAATACCGTCGGCCTCCTCGATCGATGAACGACTGCCTCTTTCCGATCGTTTTCTCAGGCTCGGGAGTCACCTGTCGATGAAGGTTCTTGTGATTGGCGGAGGAGGGCGCGAACACGCCCTGGTGTGGAAAATACTCCAAAGCCCGCTGGCGACGGCGGTCTCGTGCGTGCCGGGCAACGCCGGCACCCAGGCGGTGGCCCCCGGACCGTCGATCTCCGCCGAAGACGTCGATTCGCTACTCGAGTACGCGCGGACCCAACGCTTCGACCTGACGGTGGTCGGTCCCGAGGTGCCGCTGGCCCAAGGGCTGGTCGATCGCTTCGAGGATCAAGGGCTGCCGTGCTTCGGCCCAACCAAGGCCGCGGCTCAAATCGAGGCCAGTAAGACCTTTGCCAAAGAGCTGATGGTTGAGGCCGGCATTCCCACCGCCGATTACGCTGTGTTCGACGATCCGGACAAGGCAGCGGCCTACATCGAGACCAAGGGTGCGCCGATCGTGGTCAAGGCCGACGGGCTGGCCGCGGGCAAGGGCGTACTTATCTGCCGCGAGCGCGACGAGGCGCTGCAGGCCGTGGACGACATCGGCCGCAAACGGCAGTTCGGCGAGGCGGGCAGCCGGATCGTAGTCGAGGAACTGTTGGTCGGCGAGGAGGCGAGCTTCCTGGCGTTGACCGACGGCTTCACCGTGCTGCCGATGGCCACCAGCCAGGATCACAAACCGGTATTCGACGACGACACCGGCCCGAACACCGGCGGGATGGGCGCCTACAGCCCGGCGCCGGTGGTCAGCCCGCGGGTGGGCGAGGCGATCATGGAGCAGGTAATGGTCCCGGCGGTGCGAGCGATGACCGACCGCGGCACCCCTTACCGCGGGATTCTCTACGCCGGGCTGATGATCGATCCCCAGGGCGCGTTCAAGGTCCTGGAGTTCAACTGCCGCTTTGGCGATCCCGAAACCCAGCCGCTGATGATGCGGCTTAAAAGCGACCTGCTGCCCGCTCTGGCGGCCTGCCGCAACGGCAGCCTGGACAAGATCGAGCTGCAATGGTCAGACAAGCCGGCGGTCTGCGTAGCGATGACTTCGGGCGGCTATCCCGGATCGTACACCAAGGGCCTGCCGATCGAGGGGCTCGATATCCAGCAACCGAACACCATGGTGTTCCATGCCGGCACGCGCCGCGACGAGGGCAAAATCGTCAGCAGCGGCGGCCGGGTGCTGGGGGTCACGGCCCTGGGCGCGGACATCCCGGACGCGATCCGCGCGGCCTACAACCGGACGCGCTCGATTCATTTCGACGGTATGCACTTTCGCACGGACATCGGACGTAAGGCCCTGAGCTACCTATAAAAAGGGGGAGCCAATCGTGGAACCGAGCGTACTACTGATAATGGGCTCGGACTCCGATGTCGAGCGCATGCGTCCTTGCTTCGAGCAGCTCGACGGGCTCGGAATAGTCTACGAGGCGCACGTCTGCAGCGCCCACCGCAGCCCGGCCTTTGCCGCGCAACTAGCCGGCGAGGCGCGCGGGCGCGGGATCAAACTGATCATCGCTGCCGCGGGCATGGCCGCGCACTTGGCCGGGGCGGCCGCGGCGCAAAGCACGCTGCCTATCATCGGCGTGCCGCTGGACGCCGGCGGACTCGGCGGGCTCGACGCATTGCTCTCCACGGTACAGATGCCGCCGGGAGTGCCGGTGGCCACCATGGCGATCGGTAAAGCCGGGGCGCACAACGCCGCGCTGTTCGCCGCGCAGATCCTCTCGCTGTCCGATGAAGGACTTGCCGCAAAGCTCGAGCAGCTCAAGGCCGAGCAGGCGCTGTCCGTGGCGTCCAAGGACGCCGAGCTTTCCAAACAGCTCAATCGATGAGAATCAAGATCGATCCCGATCAGCCCGAGCCCGGGCTGCTGGCCCGGGCCGCACAAATTCTGCGCGAGGGCGGGCTGGTGGTCTTTCCCACCGATACCCTTTACGGCCTGGGAGCCGATCCGTTCAATTCGCAGGCCGTGGCCCGGGCCGCACAGATCAAGGGACGCGACGCGGCCGACCCGTTTCCGCTGCTGGCTGCCGACGAAAAGCAGGCCCGCGGCCTGTGCGCGGATTGGCCTTCCGCCGCCCAGCGGCTGGCGAGGCGCTTCTGGCCCGGAGCACTGACGCTGGTGCTGTCCGCCGACTTGAGTGGGGGCTGCGCAGGCATCGACCCCCGTCTGCTCAACCAGCGGGGTTGCATCGCCCTGCGCGTTCCGGCGAACGCCGCGGCTCGCGGACTGATCAAGCTGCTGGGACGACCGCTGGTGGGCACCAGCGCCAACCTCAGCGGCAATGCGGGCGCCCTTGATCCACAATTGATCGAACGCGAGCTCGGTGCGGGCGTTGAGTTAATTCTCGACGCCGGAGTGCTGCCTTCCAACCCGGGATCGAGCGTTGTCGCGCTGTGCAATCCCTCGCCCAAAATTCTGCGCAACGGAGCAATCGATCCATCGCTAATCACCGACGCATTGAGGGAAATCCAAGATGGTGCAATTTAAACCGTTCCAAGCAATGCGCTACGATTTACAGGTGGCCGGCGATCCCTCTGCGCTGATCGCCCCGCCCTACGACGTGATCTCGCAGCAGCATCAGCTCGAGCTGCACGAGCGCGATCCGCACAACGTCGTGCGGTTGATCCTCGGCCTACAGCATTCCCAGGACAACGAGCAGGACAACCGCTACACTCGCGCGGCGGCCACCCTCGAGCGCTGGCTGGCCACCGGCGTACTGCTCACCGAGGACCGACCGTGCTTCTACGCCCTGAGCCACGAGTTCAGCGCGCCCGACGGTCGACGCATCACGCGCCGCGGGCTGCTGGGGCTGATCAAGCTCGAGCCGTTCGAGGACGGAGCGGTCGTGCCCCACGAGCGCACGCTCACCGGGCCGCGCACCGACCGCCTCAATCTGATTTACACCTGCCGCTCGCAGTTCGAGCCGGTATTTTGTTTGTTCAACGACGGCTCGGGCTCGGTGAGCGAAGAGCTCGCGACCGCCTGCGCGCATCAGCTGCTGTTCCAAGCCGCTCTCGAGGACGATTGCTTTGAGCTGCGCGCCATTGACGGCGACGCGGCCGGGCGCATCAGTGCGGCGATCGGTAAAAGCAGCGCGTTCATCGCCGACGGCCACCACCGCTACAGCGCGGCACTGCAGGTACACCAGCGGCTGGTCGCCGAGGGGCTGGACAGCGAGGACGGACCCAGCGGTTGGGCGCTGGTCTACATGGCCGCGTTCGAGGATCCGGGCCTGCTGGTGCTGCCGACCCATCGCGGAGTTCTGCGCCGCGAGGGGCTCGCGATCGACGCGCTGACCGACGATCTGACTCGATCCTTTGATGTTGAACTGCTCGATCCCGCACTGCTGAACGACGCGGGCTACGTACGGCAGTTCCTTGAGGGCGACTCGTTGACCACCGAACTGCTGGCTGCGGTGGGCAACGAGGCCTATCGGCTGCGCTACCGGCCGGCCGACGGCGAGCGCTGCTTCGCGCCCGATGACAAGCCCTCGTTCAAGCAAATGGACGTGGCGGTGCTGCACAAGGTGGTGCTCGAGGATCTGCTCGGCATCGGCGCGGTGCAACTGGCGGCTGGCGATCGGCTGAGCTACTTTCGCGATCCGGCCGACATGCTGGCCCGCTTACGCGATCCCGACGGCGGGCTGGCCGCAGGCTTCATCGTACGGCCGCTGAGCATCGAGCAGGTCATACAGGCCGCGGCCGAGCGTCTGGTCTTTCCCCAGAAGGCGACCTACTTCTACCCCAAGGTTCCCTCCGGGCTGGTCTTCAACCGATTCGGTGGATAAACAAATGAGCGAAAAAAACAACGAGACGATCGAAGAGAGCGTCGACCTTCAACAGGGCGAACACATCGAGAAGTTTTTGCACGGCAAGGTGCGCATTGTGCAAAAGCAGGACGGCTACCGCTTCTCGATCGACCCGATTCTGCTGTGCGGATTCGTCGACATCAAGCCCGATGACGTGGTGGCCGACCTGGGCACGGGCAGCGGCGTAATGCCGATCATCCTGGCATCCCAGGGCCAAGGGGCGCATTCCGTCGGGATCGAGATCCAGCCCTCGCTGGTCGACCAGGCGCAACGCTCGGCCAAGCTCAATGGGTTCGAGGATCGCATCGAAATCGTCGAGGGCGACTACATGCACATCCGCAATGTTTGCGAGGCCAACGAATTCGACGCGGTGATCTCCAACCCACCGTATATCAGGCAGGGCGGCGGCCGGATTCCCTCGGACGAGCAGAAGGCCATCGCCCGCCACGAGATCTCGATGGACCTCGGCGGCATGGCCGCGGCCGCAGCCTACCTGCTCAAACCCGGCGGCCGGGCCTACTTCGTCTACACCACAACGCGGCTGGTCGACATGCTTCAAACTTGCCGCCAGCACGATCTTGAGCCACGCACCATCCAGATGGTCCACAACAACGAGAACACCCGGGCCAAGCTGGTGCTGGTCGAGGCGGTCAACGGCGGCGGAGTCGAGCTCAACGTGCTCAAGCCGCTGTTCGTCTACAACCTCGAGGGCGACTACACCGACGAGGTCAACGGATTCCTCGAAGAAAAGCCGGGGCTATAGCTAAGATGATCATCGACACCCACGCTCAGCTTTACACCCGCGGATTCATCGACCAGGTCCAGGCCGGCCGCATTCCCGGCCTGGAA
The DNA here is from genome assembly GCA_030765605.1 of Candidatus Alcyoniella australis. NCBI lineage: Bacteria > Candidatus Lernaellota > Candidatus Lernaellaia > Candidatus Lernaellales > Candidatus Alcyoniellaceae > Candidatus Alcyoniella > Candidatus Alcyoniella australis. The sequence goes on along the minus strand of JAVCCG010000056.1, from coordinate 36,715 downwards.
AATCTGGGCTACGCGGGTTTCATGGCCAAGTCGCCGCCGAGCGACACGCTGACCGACATGGACGAGGCCGGAGTCGATCTCTCGGTGGTGGTCGGCGTGGACGCCGAGACCAACGCCGGATTCAGGGTGCCCAACGAGCTGGTGGCCAAAGAGGTCGACGCGTCGGAGGGTCGTTTGATCGGGTTCATGGGGCTCGATCCGCGCAAGGGCAACGCGGCGATTGACGAGCTGCGACGCAGCCACGACGAGCTGGGGCTGCGCGGGATCAAGTTCATCTGTCACCTCAACGAGCTCGAACCATCGCACCGGCTGTTCTATCCGATCTACGAGGAGGCCTCCGCGCGCGGCCTGCCGGTGCTGCATCACACCGGCACCCACTACCACGCCGGCCGCAAGATCAAATATTGCCAGCCGCTGTTCATCGACGAGATCGCGGTCGACTTCCCCAAGCTCAAGCTGGTGGCCGCGCACTTCGGCTGGCCCTGGACCGACGAGGCGATCGCCGTGGCCCTGCGTAATCGCAACGTGTATCTCAACGTGGCGGGCTGGGCCCCGCGGCATTGGCCCGAGGTGTTGCTGCGCTACCTTCGGGGACCGCTGCAGCGCAAGGTGCTCTTCGGCTCGGACCACCCGCTGCTACCGCGCAAACGCTTGGTAAACGAGATCGACAAGCTCGAGCTGTCGGACGAAATCAAGACTCGGCTGTTCGAGCACAATCCTAAGGAGCTGTTGGGGCTCTAGCCTGGATTACCCATGAGGCTTCTAATGCGGCGCACAATTCGCTCGCAACTACTTCGTTATCCGAGCCCGGAATATTAATGAAGGTGGTTCTGCGAGACGGCCTGGATTACTTTAATCTTGACCGCGCCTGGGACTCGCTGCTCGCGCCGCTCGAGCTGGGCAATCTCGCGGGACACAAGGTACTGCTCAAGCCCAATCTGATGCTCGCGGTCGACCCCGAGGCCGCCACCTGCACCCACCCGTTGTTCGTGATCTCCCTGGCCCAATACCTGATCGAACGCGGCGCGCAGGTGAGCGTGGGCGACAGCTCGGGCGCCCTGGGCCTGACCAGCGCCGGAGCCCAGCGCATCGGCCTGCTGCGCGGATTGGCCCAGGTCGGGGCGAGTTTCGTGGACTTCGATCACTGCCCGGTCGAGCTTGTGCCCCTGGACGGGGCGGTTCTGCGCGAGGTGCCGCTGCCGCGGCCGCTGCTTGAGGCCGACCTGCGGATCAACGTGCCCAAGCTCAAGAGTCACACCCTGGTCGGACTCTCGTGCGCGGTGAAGAACGCCATGGGCTGCCTGCCCGGCGCGGTCAAGCCGCTGTTTCACGCGCGTTTCGGCGCGAGCATGGACCGGCTGTGCGCAATGCTGGCCGACATCTGCCGCGCGGCTGACTTTGATTGTCATGTAGTCGACGCCGTTGTAGTGCGCCAGGGCGGCGGCAGCCAGAGCGGAACCCCGCGACGCCTGGGCCTGGCTCTGGCCGGACGCGATCCCGTGGCGATCGACGCCACTGCCGCCGGGCTGGCCGGTTGGAGCATCGATGACGTGCCGACGATCCGCGCGGCCCAGGCCGCGGGCCTGGGGAGCCCCGAGGTTGTCGAGCCGTACGAGCCAATCGACCCGCCGCTGCAACGTGCGGGAAGCGACCTCAAACGCAACCGACTGATCGGACGCCTGTCCTACACCCTGCGCGGACGCGCGGTGCGGCCAATAATCCTGCGCCAACCCGAGGCTGCAAAGCTCGAGGGGATTATCGAAATCTGTCCGTGGAATGCGCTGGTGGGCCCGCCGTTGCGCATCGTGCGCCGCCGCTGCTGGGGTTGCCTGACCTGCGCTGCCCTGGCACCGTCCGGCTGCATCGGGCTCGAGGTGCTCAGGCCGCTACGCGCGGCGTTCGCCAAACGCTCCCAGGGCCTGGCCCCGAACGGCAAACTGCCTCAGCCCTAAATTATTCATAATGGTCCAGGCTAACAGGATCAGCGCGGGGGCGGTTTTTGCCCGGGCTCATAGCCGGGCCGGGTGGGTCGCAGATGGTCTAGGCTACTTGGAGACCTGCAGGGTCGTTTTAATCAGCTCGATCGCCGGGCCGAACTGCTCAAAATCCTCGTCCGCATACTGCCAGGAAATCACCATGGTCCGTTCGTTAAACAACGCGCCGACCACGTGGTTGGTGTGCGGAATCCCCAGGGCTTTGACGGTCAGGCGATAGCCTTTGAACTCACTCCCTGCAAATCCGGCGGAATACGGCTCAACAGTCACAGAGCCAAAAGCCTCAAAATTTTGCTTCAGCCCATCGCGGAACTCGTCGACGGTCTTGTCCAAGCCCATGTCCCGGTTGTAGACCGCGATGCTGACGAACGCACTACCCGGCGAGTCCACGGTGATCAGTGTGTAACTGGTATCGCCCAGCTCGTTGTGGTCTTCGCTGACGTTCCATGCGCTGTCGTATTTAAAGGAGAGCCCTTTGTTGTTGTAGGCGTTCTCCGATGCGGCGGCTGTTGTGAAAATCAACGCCAGTGAAAACAATACACTTACGCACGCCCTTCCGAGCGAGTCCATCTCTACCCCCTGCTGTTGGTGCTTTGCGGTTGCCAGCCCTCTATATCAAACATTTTCAGGGCTCACAAGGCGTATCTTTTAGGGTCGGCAAACCGCAACCCTATTTCGCAATGGGATTGGTCAACGACAAATCAGCCGCGTAATGCCTACGTATTATTTCGTTTATTTGTCCTGGGGCTGCCCGATGTATTTCTCCACGATCTCCTTGAGGTTGCGCGGCAGGCCGGTGTAGCGGTGGCCGTTGATAAAGATCGTGGGCGTGGCGCGAATCTTCAGAGCGTCGCCTTCGCGGGCCTCCTTGGCCAGGAAGTCGGCGAACTTGTCCGAATCCATGTCCTTTTCAAAACGCGCCATATCCAGCCCCAGCTCCTGGGCGTACTTGAGCAAATTCTCGCGTTTGAGCGCGTCGCGGCGATCAGGGCCGTTGCGGGCCTGGTAGATCTTGTCGTAGAACTCCCAGAACTTATCCTGCTCGCCTGCGGCCAGGGCCGCGTTGTGCGCCAGCGGCGCCTCGGTGTGGCGCTGCAGAATCTTGCTTTTGAACACCAGGCGGATCTTGCCCGGGTATTGCTCCATGATATGTTCCAGGCTGGCATAGGCCTTGGAGCAGGCCGGGCACTGGAACTCGCTAAATTTAACTATCGTCACCACCGCGTTCTCGGGCCCTCGGACCATGCTGTCGTTGACCTGGACGTCCCAGACCTTGTCATGGTCCTCGGGGGTGCGTTCGGGGCGCTGTCGATTGCTGGCGCGGTTGGCCATTGCCACGCGCTGCAGCGTGGTCAGCGCCTCGCTGTCCACATTGCCGGCCTTGAGGCTGGTGTAGACCTCGGCTGCCAGCTCATCGGCGTGGGCCACGATCGCCAGAGAGATCGCCGCCTTGACCTGTGCTTCCTGCTGGTCGCTGAGCTTGGACGAGGAGTCAGCGGTCGGCTTGACCGGCTGCTCCTTGCCGCCCAGACCCTGTGATCCGATAAACCAGCCGGTGGCCAAACCCACGGCCAGGCAAACGAAGACGATGATAATCGTCGGTATGATTGATCCTTTTTCGTTCATTTCGATTCCCCTGGATAATTATTTGCGTATTGTGGTCAAGGGTCGGCCGAGAGTCAATCGGAACGCTCACCTAGCCTGGATTATTCATGAGGCTTCTACTGCGGCGCACAATCTGCTCGCAATAACTTCGTCATCCTCACTGATCCGTCCTCGACGTACCGCAGTGGGTACGCCTGCGGAGTATCAACTCGGCTTCCTTGTTCTTGCGGCATCTTGCACGCCTCGTAACCGAGCCTCATGAATAATCCAGGCTAAGTTTGACTAAACACGCTGCTGGAGGCTACAAGGACCGGCATGGGACGCGACCGAATAATGTGGATTGTTTTGGCCCTGGGCCTGCCGATGATGCTGATCACGCTGTTCGCAGTGGTGCTCGCGGAACAGTCCGGCGCGCTGGAGTGGATCCAGCTGGGCCTGGGTTTGCCGCTGACCGTGCTGCTGATCGTGGTGCCGCTACGCGAGGCCCGGAGTCCGCTGCTCAGCCCCTGGCCGCTGCCGGTCGTGGCCTGCCTGGCCTGTTGCGGCATGGCGCTGTGGGCGCTGCTGCGACCGGACGATCCGCGGCTGAGCCTCGGCGGGCCGTACATGATCTTCGTCGCACTCAGCGCGCTGATCTGGGCCGCGGGACGCAACCTGGCGCGCAAGGCGCTGGGCGAGGTGGACGCAGCCTCGCCCCCCGGGCCGGATCGGCTGACCCGTTTCAGTCTGCCGTTGTTGCTGTTGGCCACGCTGCTGGCCGCGGGAATCTGGGCCGTGCTCGACAACGCGGGAACCGCCGCAAGCTCCGCCGGACTGGCAATGCTGGCAGTGCTGGCCGTGGGCCCGCCGGTCACGCTCTCGTTCGGCCTGTCGGCCCTGCTGCTGGTGGCTGCGGCGCGCGGCGGCGAATTCAGCATACGCCCCTGCACCTGGCGCACACTACGCCTGCCGGGCAAGATCGACCGCGCGCTGTTCGTCGACTCCGGATTGCTGGTCTCGTCCTCGCCGTCGATCGTGGACCTGGGCCTGGCGCCGGGCGTGAACAACGACGAGCTGGTGGACCTGCTCAAGCGACTGGACTCCATGCCCGCGGAGCGGCTCGAGCAACTGCCCGGGCTGGGCTACCGCACAACCGTCGACGACCTCGAGGCGCTGGTCGGTCGACCCGAGCTGCTCGAATCGCGAGGGATCGACGTGGCCGGGTTCGCCGAGCACACGGCGCGTTGCGAGCAAAGCGGCGCCAAGCCCACTCTGGTTGCACTGGGCGGACGCTGCCTGGGATTCCTGGCGCTGGCCTCGACCCTGCGCATGGAGGCCGGACTGGTGGTCGAGGCGCTCAAGGCCGGGGGCTGTACTGCAACGCTGGCTCAACCGCGCGAAGTCGCGGGACGGATCGCCCTGGAACGCCTACCGGCGCTCGAGGCGGTGGAGCCCGGACCCGAGGGACTGGCCGGACTGATTCGACAATGGCGCGCCGCAGGCGAGTGCGTGGCACTGGTCAGCGGGCCGCTGCTCGACCCCGAGCTGGCGCGCGAGGTCGACCTGGCGGTGGTGCTCGGCGCTCCGGCCGGGGCTGTGCCGCCGGGGGCCGACGTGATCGTCGAATCGCCGGACCTCGACGGCGTGATCAACGCTGTGGGCCTGGCCGCCTCGATCTCGCGCCGGGCCTCGCGGGTACGCCTGGCATCGGCCCTCCCGCACGCCGTGGCCCTGGTGCTGGCAGTGGGACTGCTGCACGGCACGGTCGGCCTGGGCACTTCGCCGCTACTGGGCTGCGCAGCTCTGGCCTCAGGCTGCGCGCTGATCATGCTTCAGGCGCTGCCGATCAGCTCCTGGGAGCCCGACTCCAAGATCAGCCGCACCCTCGAACACGCGGTGCAGGCCCTGTCACAGGCTGTGGACGGTAACGCCGAAAAACACTGACCCGGCTTGGAGCCGGCACAAAACTCGCGCACCGCGATTATTTTTGGACATTGATCAATCCCGTGTCGCGGAAAGCATCATTGAACAATAATGATGGTCCGCTCGCGTGCCATGCTGCGGCTCATAGCCGCCCGGGCGCGGGGTGGGTCGTGGCGCTACGACCAGCGTACTACGCGAGTTTTATAATTTTCCGTCTTTGTCGGTGGGCTCGGCGCGCCGGGCCAGGGACTGGCGCAATGCCACATGTCCGGCCTCGAGCAGCTCCTCGGCGGCCTGGTCGTCGAGCTTGTGCTTAACTACCTGCTCCTCGAGCGCCTCACGCAACGCTTCGCCCAACTCGTCGCTGAGTTCCTCGAAGTCGCGCGCCACGGGCATGCCGTCCTCGTCAACCCAGCGCACCAGATCTTCGCGGCGTCGCGGCCTGACGCGCGGCCGGGGTTTGTCCCTGCGCGCTCTGGGCCACCAGAGGATCAATCGCCGCAGGATCAGCACTACGATCGCCACGCCGAGCAGGAAGCCCAGGTTGTAGAGAAACCCGCGATTGGGGAACTGAATCAGCGGCAGCTTATCGCTCAACAGGCTCAACAACGTCACCACCGGCGACCACAGTCCGTGCAGCAGGCCCGAGAAAAATCCTGAATGGGGGATCTTTTTACTTGCCTCGCGTTCGGCCGGCGCCGTTTGGGGCGGCTGCATCTGTTGCCCGATGAGGTCGGCGGTAGTAAGCAGCGTCTCTCCCAGCGATTCCTCGGCAGGTTCGATCGGCTGCTCGCCCGCGGCGAGCACGACGTTGGAGCACAGCAGCAGCGCCAGCAGGGCCAATATCAGCGGGGTGCGCGCCAGGTTGGACATCACAACGTGGGCATGTAGATCGCGAATATCGTCAGCGGCGAAGCGATCAGCCACAGGCCCCAGACCACGGTATTGGCGATGGTCAGACTTCGGCGGCAGTAGCGCACGCCCAGATAGGCCAAGATTCCCTGGATGCACAGCAGCACGCAGATGACGATCAGTCCGCCCATTGACGTGCGTAGCAGCGTGCCCAGCTTCATTACCAGCTGGGTCAGCGTCGGCAGGTCCAGGCCCTCCGCGGCGAATTGGGCCATGGAGCGCGGCGCGAGCACCAGCAGCATCCAATAGGTCAGCAGCGCGCCGAGCAGGCCGAACCCGCCGAGCACGATATTGATCAACCCCGTAAGCTGGGGATCATCGTTGGACATCACGGCGTTCCTCCCTGTTCGATATAATTAGCACAAGCCGCGTCGCGCCGCACCTTTGACAAGCGCGTGGGCCGATGGTACGAGGGACAGGCGAAGGGGGGTGATTAAAGCCGCCTTACAAGATGCTTTAAGTTGTTTTGCAATCGGCCAACTCATAGCCTGGCTGGCCAGCCACGGACTGTCCGAGCCCGACGCGCCCGGACGGCGGGAATTAGGCTGGACCTTGCTGTTTGCCGCGCTAGGTTGGGTGCCGGTCAGCCTCTACTTCCTGCTGGTCCATCCCGCCTGGAGCTGGGCTTACGCGGTGGCCGATTCGCCGATCAATTGGAACCTGGTGGTGTTCGCGCTGACCGCCCAGGTCGGCCTGCTGCTGCTAGGCTATTTCTGGAGCTGCGAGCTGCTGCGTGGCGGCTCGATTTGGGCTCCGCTGATGTTTGCCGTTTCGTGCGCGATTTACGTATTGAGCCTGATCGCGCCCGGCGACGTGCTGCACCTGTTCGGCACTCTGGAGCAGTTCCAGGCCGGGCAGGCCGTGCCGATCTGGCGTTGCTGGCGGTTGATGATCGAGCTGGCCGTTTCCGGCGTTTGGCTCGTAGCCTGGCTGCTGGTCGTGCGCAGGAGGATCAGAGATTAACGACTCACTGCTGCTCGACGACCAGTTCGTGCTGGAACTCGAGCAGATCATCTATAAACTCTCGCGCTTCGACGTGGGGGACGACGTGTTCTCCAAACGCGAGCGGATGCTGCTCGAGGTGATGCGGCTCAACGGCCGCAGCGTAATGGCACACCTCCAGCTGACCCTGCGCGATTACCGCGGAATCAACAAAGAGGGGCAAGCCAAGATCAGACGGCTGTGCACCGCACTGGAAAAGATCTGTCGCTAGCCTTGATTCGCGAGAAATCGGACTTACATTTACCAATGATCATCGGAGGAATCGAATAGATGGGCTTCTTCTTCTGGGACTGGACCGTACTGCTGCTGATACCGGCGCTGATCCTCGGGCTGTGGGCCCAAGCCAAGGTATCGAGCAGCTTCAAGAAATACTCCAAGGTCCGTTCGCGCCAGGGCTATACCGGTGCCCAGGTGGCGCGCTATCTGCTCGACGGCGCGGGCCTGAACGACGTGGCGATCGAGCGCGTGGGCGGCCGATTGTCGGACCACTACGATCCGCGAGCCCGCGTGCTGCGGCTCTCCGACGGGGTCTACGCCAGCCCGAGCCTGGCCGCCATCGGCGTGGCCGCGCACGAGACCGGACACGCGTTGCAGCACTCGGAGGGCTATTTGCCGCTGGGCGTGCGCAACGCGGTGTTCCCCGTGGCGCGCATCGGCTCCTGGGCCTTTATGCCCACATTCCTGCTCGGGTTGTTTTTCCACAGCCAAATGGGAATCCTGCTCGACGTGGGAATCATGCTCTTTACCTTCTATGTGTTCTTCACGGTGGTAACCCTGCCGGTGGAGTTCAACGCCTCGCGCCGGGCGCTGCAAATGCTCACCCAGACCGGCTACCTCAGCGATGAGGAGGTCGGCGGCGCCCGCTCGGTGCTCAGCGCCGCGGCCATGACCTACGTGGCAGGCGCACTGATGGCGATCCTCAATTTCTTGCGATTGCTGATTCTGCGCGACCGATAACCGCGCGTTGCGGGCCATTGTCCGGTGCGGCGCTTTATGTTAGACGTTGCCCACCTATCATAAGAGGCGCGAGTTGACAGATAAGCAGAACAAGCAAGAAAAGCCGCAGATCGAACCGGTCAAGCCGCAGACGATCAAGGTCGAGCTGAGTTCGGCCGACATGCAGATCGTCCAATCGATTCGTCGCTGGTCCTCGATCAGCGGCTGGTGCGTGCTGCTGCTGGGGATCGCCGAGATGCTGACCCTCTTCGGCATTCCGGCCGGAGTCCTGATGCTGCTGCTGGGCATCCACCTGCTGGCGCTCTCGCGCAACGCCGAGGCGTTCCAGGAGCATCGCGAGGCTCAGGCCCTGGCCGAGATCGGCCGCAGGGTCAAGCTCTCGCTGATCTACGCCGGGATTATTTCGCTGCTGTTTTTCCTGGTCTTCGCCGCCATGCTGACCGTCAGCCTAGTCACCAAGTCGGGAATCCTCTCGCTACTGACGGGTTAACCTTTCGCGCTTAAAGCGCAGCAGCTCGCGCACATCAAAGCGCTCGAAATCGCCTTGTCGCACGGCCGCAAGCTCCTCGCTCTGCACGGCGTCGAGCAGCGCCTGCTCGTCCACCAGCAGCATTTCAGCGGCCTGGCCCAGAGACACCAACTTCTGCTGATCGCGGTCGATCTTCATCAGCGGCCTCCTTATTGTGGTCAGTCGTCTTAATCAATATTAGATTCCACCGCGCGATGCTGTAAACTGCGCCACATGCGAGCCACGCTTATCGGACAACCACGTTGCGGCAAGACCAGCGCGCTTCAGGCGCTCTCAGGCATCCAGATGGCCTCTCACCAGGGACCGGTCACCGTGCGCGTGGCCGACGAGCGTCTGGATCAGCTCAGCGAGATGTACAAACCCAAGAAAACCACCCGCGCCGAGATCGTGCTCGAGGAGATGACCCTCGAGGTGCGCGAGGGCGGACGGCGCAACGAGTGGGAGCGCTACGTCACCCGGCTGCACGGCTCGGAATTGCTGGTGCACGTGCTCGACGCCTTCAACTCCGGGAGCGATCCGCACGCCGCACTGCTGGCCCTGGACGCCGAGATGATGCTCGCCGACCTGGGAATCGTCGAGCGCATGCGCGAGCGGCTGATCAAGGAGCAGCGCGAGCCGCGTCTGGTCGAGGCGCTGGCCGCGGCCCAAAAGTGGCTCGAGCAGGAGCGCCCCCTGCGCACCATGGATTGCGAGCCCGACCTGCGTAAGGCGATGACGGGCTTTAACCTGGTGACGTTCATCCCGCAGCTGCTGGTGCTCAACACTCCCGAGGACGCGGAGGAGTACACGCCGGACCCCGAGCTGCTGCAGGTCGCGGGCGAGCGCCGCGTGGCCGCTGCGCCCCTGGGCATTGCCGCGGAGCTGGCGCTGCTCGACCCTTCGGAGCAGGCCGCATTCCTGGCCGACCTGGGCATGAGCGAGCCCGCGGTCGATATGCTTGTGCGCGAAATCCTCGACCAACTCCAGCTGATCCAGTTCTTCACCGTGGGTGAGGACGAGGTGCGCGGCTGGCTGATCCCGCGCAACACCCCGGCCAAGGTCGCGGCCGGCCGCATCCATTCGGACCTCGCACGCGGGTTCATTCGCGCCGAGGTCGTGGGCTGGCAAGACCTGATTAAACTCGGCTCGCTCCCCGCCTGCCGTTCCGCCGCCCTGCTGCGCCAAGAGGGCAAGACCTACCTGGTGCAAGACGGCGAGATCATGCACGTCAAGTTCAACGTCTGAGGTGGTGGCACCCCCAAGGTGCCCCTCCCCTTTTAGCGGCAGCAGCTGGGCAGCGGCGGTAGTGCGAAATCATGATACGTGGTGTCGTCCCCCGCTGGATCGCCGTCCAGGAAGTACGTCACCGCGTGCACGGGCACATCTTGATCTTCTACAATACCCATCTCGGTCGGGTCGATGTGCAGGGTCAGGGTATCGCCATCAACTTCGTAGGTCGTGCTGGTTGCGACCGGCGCCCATGAAGAGCCGTTGAACGAGACCCTTAACAGCTCGAACACGCCCGGCGCCTCGCTGAAGATGACGTAGTATTCGTCCGCCCCGGCCTGCGGGGATGTGGGCTCGCCGTTGGGCGAGGAGGGGTCGGAGTCAAAGGCCACGGCCCACTCGGTGTAGCTCGAGACCGTATCCAGGTCGTCGGCGTAGGTGATGATCGCATCGAAGCCCTCGACGGTCTGCTTGATTCCGTAGGTCAGCACGTCGGCTCCCGGTGTGTCCGTGGGGCTGCCCGGCACTCCGTACCAGAAGATCAGATCGCCCTCCGGGTCTTCCCAACCCCATTCGGGCAGAGTGCAGACGCACTCGCAGTCGCCGCCGAGGCTGGTCTGCGGATCGCTTTTGTTCCCCTTGTAGTTATCCTTGGCCCAGCTCATCGCCTCCTGCGGATCGACCTCGCCGTCGTCGTTGCCGTTGGGCGGATCGTCGGCCTGATTGTTCTCGTGGGCGCCCCACAGGGCGTTGGACACGTACGAGCCGTCGCCGTCTCCGCGTCCGTAGGAGACCTTGTTTTTGCTCGCCGAGGTCAGCACGTTGACTCCCGGCAGGTCGATGGCGTCGCTCGATCCGTCGACCAGGTGCCCCGAGTGGCAGCTCTGGATCATGAAGTTCAGGTTGCAGTAGCCCTCCTCGCTGCACTCGCCGGCGTAGTAATCCATCGGGCTTTGGCAGTGTCCGTCTGGATCAATCGCGTCGCGCAACTTCTGGGATGTCAGCTTGCCGCCGCCGTTTTGCGCACGGATGCCGCTGGTGCTGCCGTGGCCCGTGATGTAGACCCACAGCTCGTCCAGGCACGTTCCGCCCTCGAGAAAATCGCTGATTGCGTCGGCCGCCTCGTCGGCGGTCGGCTTGTTGAGCAGGGTTGAGTTGCCCGAGCCGAAGCGTCCCTCAAAGAACGACTGGGCCTTCTGGCCGTTGCGCTCCATCCAGGAGTTGCCCGGCGAGTCGCCCAGGTTGATCACCAGCGCCTTGCACTGGTAGGGAATCTCGATCTGGTCCTCCTGGCAGACGTAGACGCACTCCTTCTCCTCGGGCTCCGGCGGCGTGACCGGCGGCAATTCGGGCACGGGATATGTCGGCGGAGTAACGTCGTCGTCATCGTCAATATCATCGTCGTCGTCGTCGCCTCCGCCGCCCGGGCCGTACCAGGGGACGAAGTTGAAGTAGTGGTCCTCGATCTCGCCGTACTTGAACGCGCCCGAGCCGTCCCAGCCATCGGAACCAAACGGCGTGCCATCGATCTGCGAGCGGGTCAGGGCCACGCGCACCCAGGTCTCGAACACGAAGGTGTTGTTGGCGCTCAGGGGCATGGCCACGGGGTCGGTCCAGATCCAGCGCGAGCTGCCGGGGCTGACGTTGACCTTGAAGTTCTGCACCAGCCATTCGTCTCCCAGGCTGTTGTGTTTCCATTGGCCGCTGCGGTCGGTGTCGACCAGGATGTTGATGTAGCGATCCTGGTCCGGTGCGCCCGCTGCCACCGCGACCTCGACCAGAAAACGCACAGTGAGCGCGCCGCTGTTGCGGTCGAAGTAGAAAACCCAGTAGACCTTGTCGTCGGCATCGTCGTCGATCAGGTTGGGCGTGCCGTCCGGGTCGTTGGGATCGTCGGCGTCGACCTCGGCCGAGACGTTGGGGCCCAGGGTCTCCTGGCCCACGGTCAACGTATGGCCGCCCGGATCGCCGGTGGCCGAGTTGGCCGTGGCGTAGAGCGTGGGATAGCTGCCGCCGATGGAACCGTTGAGATAGGCCGGGGTATCGTCCGGCGCGTCGCCGTAGTCGGCATTGGGCGCGTCGGCCTTGGCTTTGGTCGATCCGCCCTGCGTGATTTCGTCGGGCACGGCCTGGGGCGCGTAGACCTTGAGCAGGTCGTAATCAGCGAGGAACAGCGCCTGGCCGTCGAGCTCGGGCCACCAGCGGGGCTGCTCGGCGACCAAAGCGCCGGAGTCCGCGTCCACGAACACGAAGCGCGTGGCGTGCTCGAACTGGCCCAAGGGATCCTCGTCAAGGTAGGCGAACCAGAACGCGTTGTCAGGCGCGTGCGAAACCTCGCCTTCGGCCGCGGTCACCGCTACGTCGGCGGCCAGCGGCTGGGTCACCACGTAGGCTACCCAGGCGTTATTTTCGCCGTCGGTGTCGAACTGATCGACCAGCCGTTCCACAAGCGTTTCGACGTTTGCGATCTGGTCGTCGTCGTCATCGTCGTCATCGTTGCCACAGCCCCAGTTCACACTCAGCGCGACCAAGCCCAGCAATAAAACCACGGTCACCAGCAGCCTGCGATCGAACATTTGCACCTCCCGAACTCGTCGGCCGAAGAGGCGGAGCAGACGTCCAGCCTGAAGTCCTCCGGCTGATGAGCGTCGTTGGTTGGGATTCCGCTAAATGATAACAAACGATCAGGCGCATGGTAAGTTAAAACATGGGTCAAGACTAGAACCGGGGTTCTGAAAGTATGTTAAGCCATCGTTATCATGGCGAAAAACAGGTACGCAAAACGTGCGAAGATTTCAGAGGCTAAAATCAAGCAGATTTTGCGCCTTTTCGCGCTCGATTTGGACGCCACGTAGATCGCAAAAATCACCTGCCTCAACCGTAATGCCATCGACCGTTATCTGAGAGAAATCAGAGTGCGCATCGCCGTGTATTGCGAACAGCGATCGCACGTCCTCGCATAGGAGAGCGTCGCAAGCTTTCGGGCATTTAAAAACCGAAAAATCACAACCGCTCGCGCTAGATACAAAGATCGATTTATCGATCTTTAACCCACCCCCATCTTCCTATGCGGGGTGGATCGTGGCATTAGGACCAGCGAACAATACGAGCCTTGCCCCCGGCTCAAAGCCGGGCGGCTATGATTCAATTATGGCTTATGATATTAACCGACTGTTTTTGTCGGTACAGCGCCCTGTGGGCGGGACCGATAATGTTTAGCGAGGAATCGATAGATGTTGGTGCATAAATTCGGCGGAACGTCGGTCAAGGACGCCGAGCGGATCAGCGGCGTGGCGCGGCTGGCGGTCGAGAACCGGCGGCCCTGCGTGGTTGTGACCTCGGCCATGGCCGGGGTGACCGACAGCCTGATTGAGCTGGCCCGGGCCGCCGAGGCGCAGGACGAGGCGCAGGTCGCCGGGCTGCTGGGTGCGCTACGCGACCGCCACCAGCTGGCGGCCGAGGCGCTGTTCGCCGACTCGACCCCCGAGCCACGGCTGACCACGCAAATCGACGAACTGCTCGACGAGCTGGGCAAGCTGATCAAGGGGGTGGCCCTGCTGCGGCATTTGCCGCGGCGTTCGCTGGACCTGATCCTCTCGTTCGGCGAGCGGCTGAGCTGCGAGCTGCTGGCCGCGGCCGTCGAGCAATCAGGCGCTCCAAGCCGGGCCTGCGACGCGCGCGACTTCATTCGTACTGACGACCATTTCGGCAAGGCCAACGTCGATATCCAGACCAGCCGCGAGCTGACGCGCGCCGCGCTGCTGGACTTGTCCCGCGACTCGATCCCGGTGGTCACCGGATTCATCGGCCGCACAGCCCAGGGCCTGAGCACGACCCTGGGTCGTGGCGGCAGCGACTACACCGCCTCACTGCTCGGCGCGTTTCTCGACGCCGATCGGATCTGGATCTGGACCGACGTGGACGGCGTGATGACCGCCGACCCGCGGGTGGTGCCTGAGGCCGAGGTGCTGCCCTCGATCTCCTACCGCGAGGCGGCGGAGATGTCGTACTTCGGCTCCAAGGTGCTGCACCCGAGCACGATGATCCCCGCGGTTCAGGCGAAGATTCCGATCCGTCTGCGCAACTCGTTCAGGCCCGAGCTCGAAGGCACGCTGATCACCGATAGCCGCACCGACCAGTTCGAGGGGGTCAAAACTGTGACCTCGATCTCGGATATTGCGATGGTCACGGTGGAGGGCAAGGGGATGATCGGTGTGCCCGGGGTGGTCGGCCGCGTTTTCGCCACCACGGCCCGCGAGTCGATCAACGTCTACATGATCTCCCAGGCCAGCTCCGAGCAAAACATCAGCCTGCTGGTGCATAAGCGCGACGGCGCGCGGGCCAAGACCGCGCTGGACCGCGAGTTCGAGCTCGAGCTGGAGCGCGACCGCATCGAGCGCGTGGATCTCAACGAAGAGGTCGGCATCCTGGCGATCATCGGCGAGGGGATGAAGGGCACCCCGGGCATCAGCCAAAAGCTGTTCACGGCCTTGGGTCGCAGCCACATCAACGTGCTGGCGATCGCCCAGGGCAGCTCGGAGCTCAACGTCTCGGTGGTGGTCGACCGGCACGACCTGCACCGCGCGGTGGGCGCGGTCCACACCCGCTTCGGCCTGACCTCGGCGACCCACGTTTTCGTACTGGGCAAGGGCCTAATCGGCCGTACGCTGCTGCGCCAACTCGTCCAGAGCAAGGCGCGCCTGCGCCGCCACGGCACCTGGCTCAACGTGATCGGCGTTTGCGGCCGCACCGAACTGCTGTTCAACGAGTTCGGCATCGACGATCAGACCCTGCGCCGTATTGCAGACGGTGAATCGCTGCTCGAGCTGGGCGGCGAGCAGCGGCCGGACTACCGCGAGATCCTCAAGCGCGTGCTCCAGACCCGCCGTCTGGATGTGGCGCTGGTCGACGTCACCGCGGCCGAGACCGGCGAGTTGCAACTAGGCGCCATGCGTCACGGAATCCACGTGGTGACCGCCAATAAAAAGACGCTCTCCGGGCCCCTCGAGCTCTACCGCTCTTTGCGCCAAACCGCCCGCGAAAAGGGCGTGGGCCTGTACTACGAGACCACCTTCGGCGCGGGCCTGCCGGTGCTGTTCACCTTGCAGGATCTGCTTGAAACCCACGATACGATCCAGCGCATCACCGGCTGCTTCTCGGGCACCCTGGGCTACATCTGCTCCGGTCTGCAAACCGGGCGACGTTTCTCGGAGGTAGTGCGCGAGGCTAAAAGCCTGGGGTACACCGAGCCCGATCCGCGCGATGATCTGTGCGGCATGGACGTAGCGCGCAAGGCGCTGATCATCGCCCGCGAGATGGGCCAACCGCTGGAGATGGAGCAGGTGGCCCTCGAGGGCATGGTGCCCGACGAGCTGCTGGCGCTGCCCGACGTCGAGAGCTTCCTGGCGCGCCTGGACGAGCTCGACGAGCCCTACGCCGAAAAGGTGCGACAGGCCGCGGACCAGGGGCGCGTGCTGCGCTACCTGGCTCAGATTACGCCCGAGGGCGTGAGCGTCGGCCTGCAGGCGGTGGAGCTATCCAGCCCCGAGGGGCAGCTCAGCGGGCCGGACAATATTTTGGTCTACCAGACCGACCGCTACACCGGCGAGAACCCGCTGGTGATTCGCGGTCCGGGCGCGGGAGCCGAGGTCACGGCCGCGGGCGTGTTCGGCGATTTGCTCAAAGTGGCGCGGCACGCATGAGCGCGCGGCCTGCATCCCGCGACTGGGTCGGCGTGTTTGCGCCGGCCACCGTGGCCAACGTCGGCCCGGGATTCGACTGCTTCGGCTTTGCCGTTGAGCAGCCCGGCGACGTGGTGCGGGTGCGAATTGTCGCGGGCAGCGGAGCGAAAGTGCTGCGCATCGAGGGCGACGGCGGCAAGCTGCCGCGCGAGCCCGATCGCAACACCGCGAGCGTGGCCGCCCTGCGCGTGCTCGAGGGCTATCCCGAGCTGGCCGCGCAGTACGGCCTGGAGCTTGAGATCGACAAAGGGCTGCCCCTGTGCTCGGGCCTGGGCTCGAGCGCTGCCAGTGCGGCCGCCGGTGCGGTAGCGGCTATGGAGGCGATCGTCGCGCTTAGCGGCGCGACCTTTGATCGCGAGCTGGTGCTGCGCGGAGCGTTGGCGGGCGAGGCCGTGGCCTCGGGCGCGGAGCATGCGGACAACGTGGCTCCGGCCCTGCTCGGCGGGTTCACCATTGTCCAGTCGCGCAGCCCGTTGCGCGTGGAACGCTTCGACCCGGCGCTCGAGCTGGCAGTGGCGCTGGTTACTCCGCAGATCGAGATTCCCACCAAGACCGCGCGGGAGATCCTGCCTCGGCTTGTTCCCCTCGACGCTGCGGTGGACAACTGGTCCAACAGCGCGGCCCTGGTGCTGGCGCTGCTGCGCGGCGATTGCGACCTGCTGGCCGCGGCGCTGTGCGATCGGATCGTCGAGCCGCACCGCGCGGCATTGATACCGGGCTGCGAGCAGGTCAAGGCCGCGGCGCTTGAGGCCGGAGCCTTGGGCGCGTCGATCAGCGGCGCCGGGCCGACGATCTTTGCCCTGGCCCTCGATCAGTCCACAGCACAACGCGCGGCCGAGGCAATGCACGCGGCGTTCCAGCGCGCGGGCCTGCAAAGCCAGGCGTTGGTAACGCGGCCCAGCCCGCAAGGCGCGAGGCGGATATGAGCGAACCCTACTCACGATTGCACTGCATTGGCTGCGACAAGAGCTACGACGCGACCGATGTGCGCTACCGTTGCGACTGCGGCGACCTGCTCGAGGTGCGCCACGATTTGCAGCGAATCAAGCACGACTTCCCGGATTTGCGCGCTCTGTTCGACCAGCGGCTGTCGGCCGTGGACCCGCCCTACAGCTCCGGGGTCTGGCGTTACCGCGAGCTGATTTTGCCCGACCTACCGCCCGAGCAAATCGTCACCAAGCCCGAGGGCAACACCAACCTCTATCGCAGCCCCAAGCTCAGCGCGGCGTTCGACACGCAACGGCTGTTTCTAAAGCACGAGGGCGAGAACCCGACCCTGAGCTTCAAGGATCGCGGCATGACCGCCGGCGTCTCCTGGGCCCACCATCTGGGCATGAAGGTCGTGGCCTGCGCCTCCACCGGCGACACCTCGGCGGCGATGGCGGCCTACGCGGCCGGAGTCGAGGGCATGCAGGGCGTGGTGTTTCTGCCCCACGAAAAGGTCAGCCCCGAGCAGCTGGCCCAGGCGATCACCTACGGCGCCAGGACCCTGGCCCTACGCACGGACTTCGACGGCTGCATGCGACTGGTGCAACAGATCTGCGAGCAGCATCCGATCTACCTGTTGAACTCGATGAACTCGTTCCGCATCGAGGGGCAAAAGGCGATCGGCATCGAGACCGTGCAGCAACTGGGCTGGCGCGTGCCGGACTGGTTCGTGATCCCCGTGGGCAACGCGGGCAACGTCAGCGCCCTGGGCAAGGGGCTGCGCGAGGCCTACGAGCTGGGCCTGATCGACCGCCTGCCGCGCATCGCCGGGATACAGGCCGCGGCCGCGGACCCGCTGTACCGCAGCTACCTAAGCGGATTCGAGGAAAAGATCCACGTGACCGCCGAGCCGACCCTGGCAAGCGCGATCCGCATCGGCGCGCCGGTGAGTCACGACAAGGCGGTCAAGGTCGTACAGCAGTTCGACGGCGTGATGGCCAAAGTCACCGAGGCCGAGCTGATGGACGCCAAGGCCGCTGCCGACCGTTGCGGCGTTGCGGTCTGTCCCAACTCCGGCGTGGCCCTGGCCGGGCTGCGCAAGCTGCGCGCCGAGGGCACGATCCACGACGACCAGAGCGTGGTGGTAATTCTCACGGCTCACGGCGCCAAGTTCTCCGGGGTCTCGGTGGACTACCACACCGGAGCGCTGCCGGGGCTCACTCCGCAGGTGAGCAATGCACCGCTGGTGCTCGAGCCCGAGCTGGGGCTGATTGCACGCGAACTGGGGCTGGATTCCTGAACCGGACCGCTATCATTTTTTAACGATTGTTTCCGCGCCGCGCTCCCCACACGCGGCGTGGGCTTTGGCCTTGCGACCCTGGTTCGCTCGCGCGTTTTGTGGGCGCCTTTGAGGCGCAGCAAAACTCGCACAGTTCGCTGGTCGTTAGGAAACGATCCACTCCGCGTCGCGGAAAGCATCTTTTAACAAAGTGCTTGGTTCGCTCGCGAGTATTTTAGCGGCTCCAAGCCGCACCGTCGTTTCCGCGTCGCGGATAGCATCGTATAACAACGTGCCTGGATCGCTCGCGAATTTTTAACCTTAGCCGCAGCAGCCGCCGTCGTCCTCATCCGAGCTGCGGGAGTCGTCATCGTCGCCGGAGTGATCGCCGCCGCCGGGCTGGACCTGAATCACCGCCTCTTTAACAACGGTGTCGCTGCCGCCGGGCGCGGTCACGGTCAGCGTTACGCTGTAAGTCCCCTCGAGTTCGTAGGTGTACAGCGGGTTCTGCTCGCTGGATGTGTCGCCATTGCCGAAGTCCCACAGCCAGCTCTCGACCTCACAGGTCTTGAAGTCCTCTGTGGCGTCGGTGAACTGCACGGGCAGCGGGGCCGCGCCCGCGGTGGGCGCCGCGTCGAAGTCAGCGTCCGGAGCGCCGCAGGTCACCTCGAAGGCGTTGCTCAGCAGGTCGGATCCGTAGTCGGTGCTGATCGCCACGTGCCACAGGCCACTGGCCACGTTACGTAGGTCGAAGGTCGCTGCGGCGTCTTGCAGGGTGTGGATGATCACGGTCTGCGCGGCCACGTCGGGCTGTCCGTTCATCTGCAGCGTCACGGTCAGCGAGTCGGCGAAGTTCTCGCCGTCGAGCTCAATGGCCACGCTGGACAGGTCGTTGCTCGCCGAGGTCGGCGAGATCGAGTCGAGCTGCGGCGAATCGCTCTGGATTTCAAAACCGTCGAGCAGCGAGCCGGTGCCCGCGGGGTTGGTCACCTCAACGTCCCACATGCCGGGCCAGGCGCCGTCGAGGTCGAAGTCCGCGCTCAGCGCTTCGGCCGAGGCGACTACCGCGCCCGTGCCCTCGATCGTCACCTCGCGGTCGGGATAGGACAGGCGCACGGTGCTCTCGGGCGTAAATCCGCTGCCGGTTACCTCCACGTCGGTGAGCTGCTCGTCGTTGTTTCCCGAGTCCGGATCAATGGCGTCGACCTCGGGCGGGAACATCCACCAGACGAACTTCATGTCGTGGTTGGTCACGTCGTAGTACACGATGTAGGCGCTGTCCGCGTCATCCAGGGCGATGCCCGTGAACTGGCCCACGTTGCCGTTGTCGTCGAGAACCTCGATGTCCCAGTCGGCCTTGCTGCGCACCGCCAGGTGCAGCTCGCCGTCGGCGTAAAAGGTCACGTGCGGCTCGTTGGCCGAATCCAGAGCGATGGAGGTGTACTTGCCGAAGTCGCTGCCGTCGCCGCACTCGGGCTCGGTCTTATCCCAGTCGCCGGAGCCCTTGGACATCACGCCCAGGCAGTTGTCGCCGATGGTGGTCGGGTCGAATGTGCTGGCCCAGATCTTGTCGTTGGTGGCGATGGCGATGTCGTTGTACTCGCCGCAGTAGTCCGAGAGGATTCCCACTATCTTTTCCGAGTGCCAGCCCGTGCCGTCGCGCCACGAGTGGTCCGGGATCTGGTTAAGGCTGTCGCGGTGGATCACGTGCGGCTGGTTGCCGCTGTCAATGGCGATCGCCGAGTGCTTACCGTACTCGCCGCCGCCCCAAACCCGCGACTCGACCCGGTCGCCGCTCCAGCCGTCGCCGCTGCGCCAGACCACGTTCAGCCCGTAATTGTGGAACGCGCCGTTGTTGAAGTGATAGGAGACGATCGGCGTGCCCGTGGTGGTGAACGCCAGGTCGATGTAGCGCCCCTCGTTCCTGTCGTCGTCCCAGACGATCTGCTCGACGTTCCACGTGCCGTCGTAATAGGCGTACATCGCCTCGTCGTAATCGCCGCGCGCCTCGTCCATAAAGGCGATGGCCGGCATGTCGCTGATCGGGTCGATGGCGATGCTGGCGTATTTGCCCGTGCTGCCCGAGGACACGACCTCGGGCTCGGACCAGCCGTCGAAGAACTCGCGGTAGGCGTACATCAGGTTGCCCGCCGAGGCGTCGTACCATGCGGCGTGGGGCGTACCGAAGCTGTCCAGGGCGATGGTGGCGTACTGCCCTTGGTCGCCCTCGCTGTCGATGGTCTCAACCACCCACTCGGCGCGGGCGGCTGTCGCCGACAACAGAAGCAGAGCACAGACGATTAATAGTGAGTTGCGGAACATGGACGGTCTCCTTACAAGGCAAATGGCTAAAAACGTAGACAGCCGCGGAAGGTCTCGGATGGTTATCCTCCATTATACCAAAGCGTGCGGCTAAGTAATTCCCTCACTACGCAGCTTCTGTTAGCCTTTAACATCGAGCCGAGCATTAATACATGACCTGCGGAGTAGAAGATGGATCGTTCCAAGCCGCTGGAGCTGGTTGTGATCGGGGCGGGAGCCCGCGGGGAGCTCAACCTGGCCTGGCTGGCCAAGCGCCACCGGGACGCGATTAAAATCACCGGCGTGGTCGAACTCGACGACGAACGCCGCGAATGCTTTATTGAAAATTACTCGATCCCGCGCGCCAACGCGCTCAAGGACTGGCGCGAGCTGGAGCAGGCGCCGCGCCTGGGCGACGCTGTGATCAACGCCCTGCCCTGCCCAATGCACTATGAGTCGACCATGGCCGCCCTGGCGGCCGGGTACCACGTGCTGCTGGAAAAACCGATGGCGCTGCACCCGGGGCAGTCGGTCAAGCTGGTACGGGCCGCGGACGAGCGCGGCCTGGGGCTGATGGTCGCGCTGCAGTGTCGGCTGAATAAAATCTACACCCGCGTGCGCGAGCTGCTCGACGCCGGAACCATCGGCCGCATGATGTGCATCGACTGCGCCGAGAACATCGGCTACTGGCACTTCGTGATGAGCTATGTGCGCGGCATCCATCACCGCGAGGACATGTCGCACTCGTTCCTGTCGGCCAAGGGGATCCACGACCTGGACCTGCTTAACTGGTTCGCGGGCTCACGCGCCAAACGGATCTCGTCGTTCGGCGAGCTGTCGTTTTTCAACGCGGACAACGCCCCGGAGGGCGCTCCCGAGCGTTGCGCCGATGGCTGCCCGGTCCAGGACGAGTGCCCGTTCGACGCAATTAAGATGTTCCTCAAGCCCGGGCGGCCCGAAATCCCGCTGAGCCTGTTCAGCGGGATGAGCCTCGGCGCGTTGCGCGACGTGGCCACCAATCCACGCTTCCGCACCCTGGCCTCGGTGATCGTGCGCGACATCAGCCGCAAGTCGGTGACCAAGGCCCTGGAAGAGACGATCTACGGCCGCTGCGCTTTTCGTTGCGACAACAACGTGGTCGACCACCAGAGCGTGAGCATCGAGTACGAGAACGGCCTGACGATCAACTACCAGCTCAACGGCTTCAGCCTGATCTGGGAGCGTATGCTCAACCTGCACGGCACCAAGGGTGAGATCCGTAGCGCCGACTTCTCCGGACGGCTCGAGACCCGCACCTATCTGCCCGGCCGCGTGACCAAGGAGCGCATCCGCTACCACGGCGTGATCCACGGCGGTGGCGACGAGGAGCTGCTGTTGCAGTTCGCCGACGCAGTGCGCAACAACACATTTGATCAGCACATGCTGTTCGGCGACGGAACCCTGGAGAGCCACCTGCTGTGCTTTGCCGCGGAGCAGGCGCGTAAAAGCGGCACGGTGGTGGATCTGGAGCAGTTCCGCGCCCAGGCGCAACACGAGGCCGACGCGCTCTAGCCCGGCTTCGAGCCGCCACATGGCTCGCAGATTTCCCTGGTCGTCTAGCGTCGACCCATGCCGCGACGCGGGATTGGTCGTTGCTCAATAACAATCGCAATGCGCGAGTTTTGCGGGCACCTCAAAGGTGCCCCCGGCGAGCCTTATTCACAAAGATCGATTTATCGATCTTTACTCCCCCACCCTCGTTTTCCAGCTTATTCGTTCGGCTGCTTGCGGGCGACGATCTGGTCCTGCACGTGTCGGCTTTGCTCGAGCACCAGCGCGAACAGCCGCTGGACCAGTTCCACCGGCAGGTCGAGCTTGGCCGCCGACTCCAGGCGTTTGTGCATCAGCTCGCGCTCGCGCTGCTCGTCGCGCACCGGCTCGTTGCCTGCGGCCTTGATCTCGCCGATGCGCCGCGCCGCGCGCATGCGATCGGCCAGGGCCTTGAGCAATTGTTCGTCACAATGGTCGATCAGCCGTCGAATGTCGGGCTTGCGGCCTCCGGGCACGCTGTCCAGGCCCATCTGGGTACGACGCTGGCGGGCCTCGGCCCACAGCCCGTCGAGCTCGTCGCGCTCAAAGGCCCGGCGCACATCGGCGAGCCGAGCCTCGATCAGGCTCAGCGCCTCGATCACCGGCGCGCGGTTGCTCTCGAGGATGCCGCGCCAGACCGCGTAGTCCGAGGCGGCCAGCCGCGTCAGTTCCTTGAAGCCGGGCCCGGCGACCATCTGCAACAGCTCGTGGGCGCGGTCGACCTCGATCGCGGCGCTCATCAGCGCCAGCGAGAGCAGTTGCGGGGCGTGGCTGATTACGGCGAGGATTCGGTCGTGCTCCTCAGCCTCGATGGTGATCGGCTTGGCGCCGATCGACTCGACCAGATCGATCAGCGTCAGCAGTGCATCGGGCGGCGTGTCGCCCGCCGGACACAGCAGCCAGGCCCTGCCGTTGAACAGCAACGGATCGGCGGACTCAATGCCCGAGCTTTCGGCTCCGGCCATTGGGTGGCCGCCAATGAAGTGCGTGCCCTCGCCCCTTGCCTCGCGGGCCACGGCCATGACCTGTGTCTTGGTGCTGCCCACATCGGTGAGGATCGCTCCCGGGCCCAGCAGCGGGGCCAGCCGTGGGATCAGCTCGATGATCCGCTCCACCGGACTGGCCAGCAGCACCAGCGCGCACTCGCGGAGCTGGTCCGTTGCCTGATCCAGCGCAAGGGCGTCGGAGTTCGGTATTGCGGCGCGCAACGCCGGCAGCCGCTGGGGCAGGTCGATGCACAGCAAGTTTACGTCGGGCCGCAGGCGCTCAAGGGCCAGGGCGAACGAACCGCCGATCAGACCGCAGCCGATGACGGCGACGCGCATCAGCCGCCCTTGGCGATCTTGCGTCCGAGGGTGGTGGCGATGATCCGGCAACGGTTCATCAGCGCGGCGAACTGATCGGGGGTCAGCGATTGCGGGCCGTCGGACAGCGCGCTGTCCGGATCGGGGTGGACCTCGATCATCACGCCGTCGGCGCCCACGGCCACTGCGGCCCGCGCCAATGCGGCCACGAACTCGCGGTTGCCCACGCCGTGGCTGGGATCGACGATGATCGGCAAATGGCTGAGTTTCTTAATTACCGGCACGGCCGAGAGGTCCAGGGTGTTGCGTGTGGCCGTCTCAAAGGTACGGATGCCGCGCTCGCAGAGCACGACCTGCGAATTGCCCGCGGCCAGTATGTATTCGGCGCTCATCAGCCATTCCTCGATGGTCGCCGAGATCCCGCGCTTGAGCAGCACCGGCCTCTCGCATTTTCCAAGCTGCGTGAGCAGCGGGAAGTTCTGCATGTTGCGCGTGCCGATCTGCAGCACGTCGGCGTAGCTCGCCACCAGCTCGATCTGGGCGATGGTCATCACCTCGGTGATTACCAACAGTCCGTGGTGGTCGGCGGCCTCGCGGATCAGCTTAAGGCCCTCCTCGCCCAATCCCTGAAAAGAGTAGGGCGACGAGCGCGGCTTGAAAGCTCCGCCGCGTAAGAAGCGCGCGCCTGCCGCGGCCACGGCCGCTGCAGTGACCTCGATCTGGTCCGCGGACTCGATCGAGCACGGTCCGGCCATCACCACCACTTCCTGGCCGCCGATGGTCGTCTCGCCGATCTGCAGCAGGGTGTCGTCGGGGTGGAACTCGCGGCTGGCCAGTTTGTAGGGCTTGGAAACGGGGATCACATCGCGCACGCCGGGCAGCACCACGAACTGTCTGATGTCCGCGATCTTGCTGCGGTCGCCGACCAGTCCCAGCACCGTGTTCGAGGCGCCGTCCGAGCGATGGGCGCCCAGGCCGAGCTGTTCGGCCCTGTGCGTCACCTGCCGGATCTGCTCCTCGGTGGCATGTGTTTCGAAAACTATAATCATCTCAAGGTCCCTCTCGCCGACGTGTTCGCCCCGCCGTCATCCGCAACACCGAAATCCTATTGCAATGCCCGATCGCGTGCCAGCCCGGATGATTGACGGGGTGCGTAGATCCGGCCTACCCATCGATCCGGTGGCTAGCTTTGCGATAGTGCCCCAAGTCGCGCAGCAGCACGGTCTTGTTGCCCAGCTGCTCCATCAGCTCGGCGAAGTCCCGCGATTGCGGGTCGAGCTCGAGATCCACGTAGAACATGTGTTCCAGCGGATTGCCCAGCACCGGCCGTGATTCGAGCTTGCTCAGGTTGACCTTGTACTCGGCGAAATCCTGCAGCGTGGAGAGCAGCGCGCCGGGACGATCCTGCGTGGCGTAGACCAGCGAGACCTTGTCCGGCTGCTCCGGCTGATCCGCCCCGCGGCCGATTACAGCAAAGCGCGTGTAGTTCGACGGCTCGTCCTCGATCGATTCGGCCAGCACGCTCATGTCGTAGATCTTGGCCGACTCGAAGCTGGCGAGCGCCGCCTCCTCGGGCTTGCCGCGGTCCTTGACGAATTTGACAGCGCCCGCAGTGTCGAGCGTCGGCAGCCGCTCCCAATCCGGATGCGCGCGCAGGTAGCGGTGGCACTGGGCCAGAGCCTGTGGGTGGGAGTAGACGCGCCGGATTTGCCCGAGGCTTGCGCCGGGGTGGCCGATCAGCGTCTGGTTGATGCGCAGCCGCAGCTCGCCGCGGATCTTGATCTGTTCGTGCCGCAACAGCAGGTCGTAGACCTCGTGCACTGATCCGCCGTTGGAGTTCTCCAGCGGGACCACGCCGAACAGCACCTCGCCGGACTCGATCTGGTCGAACACGTCGTCGAACATTTCGCAGGGCAGCGGCTGGACCTCCTCGCCGAAAAACTGGCGCACCGCGCGGCCCGAGAACGCGCCGGGCACTCCCTGGAACGCCACCTGGCGCGCGTCCGGAGCGCGATCGCTCATCCGCGAAATAGTCAGGTTCATGTCCAACTGGCGGCCGATGATCGGGCAGATCGCCTGGATCTCGCGCATCAGCTTCTCGAACTGCTCGGGGTAGAGCGACTGCGGGCCGTCGGATAACGCCTTGTCCGGCTCGGGGTGGACTTCGATCATCACGCCATCCGCTCCGCAGGCGATGGCCGAGCGCGCCATGGGCATCACCTTGTCGCGGATGCCGATGGCGTGGCTGGGGTCGACGATCACCGGCAGGTGGGTCAGCTCCTTGAGCACGGGCACCGCCGAGATGTCCAGGGTGTTGCGCGTGGCCGACTCGAAGGTGCGGATGCCGCGCTCGCAGAGAATCACGTTGGGATTGCCCTGGGAGAGGATGTACTCCGCGGCCATCAGCAGATCCTCGATCTTGGCCGACATTCCGCGCTTGAGCATTACCGGCAGCTTGTGCTGGCCCACGCGCTTGAGCAGTTCGAAGTTCTGCATGTTGCGCGCGCCGACCTGCACCGCGTCGCAATATTGGGCCATCAGCTCCATGTACTCCGGCGATGTGATCTCGGTGATAAACGGCAGGCCCGTGGCCTCACGCGCCTTGGCCAACAGCTTGAGTCCCTGTTCCTCGAGCCCCTGGAAGGCGTAGGGCGAGGTGCGCGGCTTGAACGCGCCGCCGCGCAAAATCACCGCGCCGCTGGCTTTGACGATTTGGGCCGAGCTCATGATCTGCTCTTCGCTCTCCACGGCGCAGGGCCCGGCGATCACAACCACTTTGTCGCCGCCCACTGCCACGTCGCCGATGCGCACCACGCTGTTCTCGGGGTGCATCTCGCGGCTGGCCAGCTTGTAGGGCTTGGAGAGCTGCACTACGCGCGAAACGCAGGCAAACATCTGTACCCGCAGCGGGTCGACGCCCTTGCCTCCCACCGCGCCGATGCACGGCTCCTCGGTGTTGTCCAGGTCGGCCACGCGAAGGTCCGCCTCCTTGAGGAACTCCTCAAGTTGGCGTTTGTCTTGCGGACGGCAGTCCGACTTTAGAATTATCAGCACTGTTCTTCTCCACGCCTGATATGCGTACGATTGTCGTTAAGATAATCATGGTAGGATATTTGACGCACTGCGGCAAGGTCGGCCGCGCAAAGCGCGTCGCGCCTGTAGTAGAATCCCGCGGTAAATGGACTTCGCGCAGATCCTCTATCGCGACGAACAACTGCTGGTGCTGAACAAGCCCTCGGGCATGTTGGTGCACCGCGGCTGGGCCAGGGCGCCGCGCGTGCTCACCGACTTGGTGCGCGAGCTGGGCGGCGGACGCACGGCGTATACGGTGCATCGGCTGGATCGCGCCACCAGCGGGGTGATCGTCTTTGCCCTGGATCAGCCGACCGCCGCGGCGTTGAACCGCGACTTTGATTGCGGCGCTGTTCGCAAACATTACATCGCCCTGGTACGCGGCCGAGCCCCGGATTCGGGAGTGATCGATTACCCGATCCCCGCGCGCAAGCCCGACGGCGAGCGAGTGCCCGCGCTCACCGAATTTCGATTGCTGCAATTTCTCGAACTCGAGCCGCGCGAACTGTCGTTGGTCGAGGCGCTGCCGCGTAGCGGCCGGCTGCACCAGGTGCGGCGTCATTTGCGGCACATCGACCACCCGTTGATCAACGACTCCAATTACGGCGATACGAAACTCAACCGGGCGATTAGTCAGCGCTGGGGATTAAACCGCCTAGGGCTGCATTCGGCCGTGCTGGAGCTGACCCACCCGACCAGCGGCGAGCGCCTGACCATCCGCGCTCCGCTGCCCGACGATTTGGCCGCCCCGCTTTCGCGCATGGGATTCGAGCTGGATGGCCTTAAGGTCCTTCGGGCATGACGTACAATCGTTTTCAAATGAACGCGACGCCCGGCAAGCGCATCCGCGCCGCGCAGATGGACCGGCTGAACTACGTTATGTCCACGGTCTGGGAGCCGCAGATTTCGTTGGTCGCGCGGTCTGGGACAAATCTTTCGGCGATTCATGCCATGGGGAATCGCGCCGATCCTGCGGCGCTATCTGCTCGACGCACAGCTGCAAGCCGCAGCTCCGTAACGGAAAATTACTGAGCCTTAAGGTCGAGGCGGAACTCGGCGTAGACGCCCGGCTCGCTGTCAAAGGACAGTTCGCCGCCGTGGTCTTGCATGATGTTGTATCCCACGGCCAACCCCAAACCGGAACTGCTGCTGCGATCGCGGGAAGTGAAGAACGGTTCGAAGATCCGCTCGCTCAGACTCGGATCGACCCCCTCGCCGTTGTCGCGCACCGCGATGCGCACCCAGCTCGCGCCGTCGCGCTCCAGTGGCCGCACGCTGACGCTCACACGTTTGACCTCGGTCTGATCCCCGTATTTGGCGTTGAGCGAATCGCGGGCGTTGTTGACCAAGCCCAGCAGCGCCTGCTGAATTTGTTGCGTTCGGCAGGGGACCAACGGCAAACCGTCGGGCACGTCGAGCTCCAAGTCGATTTGATCGTTTTTCAGCATGCCGCGGAACAGGCACGCGGTCTGTTCGACCAACTCGGCGATCGGCGTCGGGGTGATCTCCTCAGGCTGCTGGCGGGCGAAGCGCATCAGCCCCTGGACGATCCGCGCCGCCCGGTCGCATTCCTGGACTACGATTCGGGCGTATTCAGCGGTGCGTTCGGGGTCCACGCATTTGCGCTCGGCGATCAGCTCGCTGTAATTGACGATCACGTGCAGCGGGTTGTTGATCTCATGGGCCACGCCGCTGGCCAGAGTGCCGATCGATTCCATCTTCTGCTGTTGCTGCATCTGCTGCTCGATCAGCTTGCGCGCCGTTATGTCGCGGGCTAATCCCAAGACCAGCGTGCGCTCGCCGATTTTGGCCGGGCGGGTGTGGATCTCGACGGTGAGGCGTCTGCCGTCGCCGGATTTGAGCGTCAGCTCGTCCGGTCCGGTGCCCAGGCCCTGGTTGTTTTTGTATAGCAGTTCTGCGGCGCACGGAATGTCCTCCGATGCGAGCAGGCCGAGCTCGAGGAAATTCGAGCCGATCAGTTGTTCGCGGGGGTAGCCGATCAGCTTTTCAGCGGCGAGGTTGCCGTCGATCAGCGTGCCGTCGAGCTCGCTGATGTAGTAAGCGTCGGGGGCCATCTCGAACAGCGTGCGGAAGCGCTCCTCCGACTCGGCCAGCCGTTGCTGCTGCCGCTTGCTATCCCTGATGTCGAGCAGGATGCAGCGTAGGCCGGTGATTTGGCCGTTGTGCTCGACCGCCGTGGCGTAAGCCAGCACCGGGAGCGGGCGGCCGTTGCGGCCCCGGATTTCGAACTCCTGGGGCGCCATGTGTCCGCCGGACAACAGATCACTCAAAATCCGGGTCGCCAGTTCGATGTCATCAGGGACGACCAGCTCCAGCCCGTTGAATCCGCGCTCGACCTGTTCCGGGGTCAGATCGGTGAACTGATACATCTGTTGATTGACGAAGGTTAGCCGACCCTCGGTATCAAGCTCGAACACAATCTGGGGCAGCATCTCGGCCAGCTCGCGAAAGCGTTTTTCCCCCTGTCGCAGACGTTCCTCGGCCAACTTACGCTCGGTGATGTCGATGATCACGCCGATGATACCGTCCGGCTCGCCCTCGGCGCGTTTGAACACCGCCTTGTTGAAGATCACATCGTGCAGCGTCCCGTCGGCGTAGCGCACCTGGGCCTCGTATTGCTGAGAGCCGCCCGCCTTGAGCAGGTTGTCGTCCGCCCGCTGGTAGACCTCGGCCAGCTCGCGCGGCGCGATGTCGTAAACCGTGGAGCCGACGATTTTTTCCCTGGTCAGGCCGATGTATTGCTCGAAAGCAGCGTTGCAGCCGGTATAGATCCCCTTGGCGTCCTTGTAGAAGATCGGGCTGGAGATGGTGTCGATCAGGGTCTGCAAGAAAACGTAGTCGCTGCGCTGCTGGTCCTCTGCCAGCTTGCGCTCGGTCAGATCGTCGAAGATCGCCACTATTTCGCCCGAGGGGAGCTTGTAGATGTAGCTGGCGACCCAGAGTGTGAGCCGGTCGTCCTCGTATTTGAACAGCGGCTGACGCATCGGTTCGCCGCTAAGCCAGACCTTGCGGAACAAATCGACCAGCCCCGAGGCCTCGAGTCCGGGGTAGACATCGGAGACCAACTTGTCCACGATTTGGTCCAGCGATTTGTTGCTGACCTCGAGTCCTGCCTGGTTGATGTCGCGGATCACGAAGTTCCGCCCCTCGTCCACGGCCTCGTAAATCAATACCGAGCTGTTCAGGTTGTCGAACAGGCCCTTAAAGCGCCGCTGGCCCTCGGTCGCCTCTACCTGCGCCTGCTTGTGTTCGGTGATGTCGGTGGAAATCCCGAGTACGCAGTCGGGATTTTGGTCGAGCATGATCGGGATCTTGTAGGTCTGGAAGTGACGGACTACGCCGTCGGGCCTGGTGAACGATTCCTCCGCCACAAACTTCGGCTGCTTGCTCTGGATCACCTCCAGGTCGTCGGCGCGGAACTTCTCGGCCTGTTCCAGGCTGTTGTTCGACAGGTTGGCAAAGGAGGCGTCGGTCATGCCGGTCATTACCTCCGAGGTCATACCAAATAGCTTGGCCATCTCCCTGTTAACCAGCAGATAGCGCCCGTCCTGGTCCTTGACGTAGATCGTCGAGGGCGCGGCGTTGATCACTTCCATCAGAAAGGCGCGGGCCTGCTCGGCCTCCAGCCGGGCGGTCTTGCTGGCCGTGATGTCCAGGCAGTATTGGATCACCTGGACTACCCGCCCCTGATCGTCCTTGATCGGAAAGACGTGGATCTCGGCCTCGCGCCGCTCTCCTTGCGATGTGTAGTGCTCGTGTTCGACCACCACCGGCTCGCCGCTTTGTTTGACCATATCGACCGGACAGTTCTCGCCTCCCAGACCGCAGGGCTCGTCGCGGTGATGGCAGATGTTGAAGCAGGTCTTAAGGCGGCTGTTGACCTCGCAGTTGGCCGCGGGGTTGGCGCCGACCACCGTGTATTGCTCGACGTCGATGATCATCAGCGGATTGGGGATCGATTGCAGGACCGTGTCGATGATACGCTGCTGTTGCGAAAATCTTTGTGCGCTCTCCTCGCACAGTTGCTCCAACAGCTTCTTTTCATCCTCGAGCTGTGCGATCCGTTTAAGCAGCTCGTCCCGGTCCTGTTTACTCATCAATCGATCTCCACTTCTCGGGTCTGGGTCGGCCAAAGTTCCCTCACGGGTCAACCGATCCGTGAACTTTCAGAATATCAGGCAAAAACATACGTAAGTCGGTAATGGAGACTACGCGGCGCCATTGAGGCACCTTGGAGGTGCAGCAAAGGTGCCCGGGCTAGAAGGACACGATCAGCGAGCGCAGATAGCGTAGGTCGGCGCGGGATAGTTCTGCGGTGGTGTGCAGTTCCTGGGCCAGCTCGTCGACGAATACCTGGGCCAGCTCCTGGGCGCGCTCGAGATCGGCTGCGGTCAGCTTTTGGCAGCTCGTCGCCGCATAGGTCATGAAGTCGCGCAGCACCTGCGGATCGGCGTTGGGGCCGCGATCCGCGCCGAGCTTGTCGCGTAGCTCTGTCAGGTCGGAGCGCGACAGGGCGCTGAAATCGAAGCTCTGGCGCAGCATCAGGTTGGACAGTGCAGTACACAACAGGGTGCCGATGGTCAGGCCGCCGGAGTCCGCGTGGTTGGTGCCGGCCAGGTCGTGCTCGTCAAGGGGTGTGAAGTCCTCGCCCAGCAGGCAGCGCATCAGCGCCCAGAGTCCCTCGATGCGGGCGATGAACAGCTCCATGCGCTGGATGTCGCGCAGGTCGTGGAAGTCGCGGTAGCGGTGGCGGCCGCCCCCGTCCTGGCCCTCGTACCATTGCGGCCGGTCGGCGAGCACTCCCTCCATGGTCTCGCGCAGCGGCGAGTCGAGCAGGGCGAGGGTTGAATGCTGCTCGCTAAGCCTGATCGCGCGTAGAGAGATGCGCGCACGCCGGGCGTAGGAAATCAGCAGGCTGTGGCCCAGGCGGAACAGGTCGACCGCATAGATCTCGCGCAGCAGCTCGCGAGCCCGCTGCAGCACTCCGCCCGAGAGATATTCCAATCCGATGTTCAGCGTGTGCTGGATGCGCTCGAGCACATCGCGCACGTTCTCGGTGCTGCCGAGCTCGACGATGTCCGCTACCAGCACTTTGTTCGAGAGCATCGCCAGGTCCCAGTTGAGTTCTTCGCGCAGCTCGACGTTGTCCGCTTCATTGACCAGCGCATTGGCCAGCAGGCTCTCGCTGTCGCCCACGCGCATTGGGTAGGCCGGCGGCGAGCCCTCCATCGCGCTGTACATCCCGCGTAGTCTGGCCTGCGGTTGGAAGCGTTGCGGATCCAGCGGGCTATAGATCTCGATCGCGTCGTAGTATTCGGGAATACCGCGGTCGCCCAGGCGGCGGACCTTATCCTCAAACGCCTCCTCCTCGAGGTTGCTCTCCAGCCCGTAGTAGACCCCCTCGATCAGCCGGTTGAACAGTTCGATGTCGATGCGGTTGATGCGCAGGATGAAGCGGTTGACCAGCGCGGAGTGCTGCTCGTTGTCGTCGATGTTCTCGATCAAATAGCGCCCGTCGGGCGAGGTGAAAATCGGCCGCTCCGAGTCCAGCACGTCCGAGGAAACGTCGTCGAGCTTAAACACCTGGATCTGACGCTTGAGGTAGAGCATGACGAAGGCCAGATCGAGGCTCTTGACGTTCTCCAGAAAACGGTCGTCCTCGAGCTGCATCAGCATCCCGATCCACTTGCGCGTGAGCTGCGGATGCTGGCAGTCCTTGTGCCAGCACTCCAGGTCGAGCATGCATCGCACCTGCTCGGGATGCGCCAGCTCGAAGAGTTCGGCCGAGTCCAGCTCGCCGACCTCCTTGATCGTCAGGTAGACGTCCATCGGCTCCATCGCGGCCACCAGGGCCTCGGCGTCGTCCGACGAGATAATCATCTCCATCCGCTGCTTGGCCGGCGCGAACTCGATGCGTCTGGCCAGATCCGTCGTGTCCTGTTTGTCTTTCATCATGCTTATTATATTCCGTCTCGCGTGCCGCTACGCGTTCGGTGGACAACCTTTGTGAATAATGTGGATTAAGGCCAGTTAAGTCCGCCGTTGATTAAACCGTAGCTCAGGGTGCGTCCGTTGCCCAGGGCCACGTCCGGCCGACGTTCGATCACGGCCTCGCCCAAAGCCGCGCAGACCGCGTCGCAGGTCGCGCCGTCCAGGTCGCGGCTGTACTCGGCCGCGCCCCAGGTATCGTAGCTCAGCCGCGCGGCCAATGCCTGGGATGTTTTAAGATCGATCGGCGCGAGCAATAGCGACACCTCGCCCTCGTTCGGCAATCCCTGAGCTCCGAGGGCCGCACAGGGCCGGTGCAGCATGTAGGCCTTGAGCGTGGGCCGTTGCGCCAGGGCCAACGCGAATAGGATCCGCGAGTTCTCCACGGCGTAACCCGGCTCGGCGCGCAGGAACAGCACTTGGTCGCCTTGGTTGTCGGCCAGCATCCGCTCGACCTCGGGCTCCCAAAAGTAGCCGCTCAGCGGCGATGGCTCGGGGATCTGGAACTGCGTGGGGTCGACGACCAACTGCAGCAGGCTATCGGGGCTGGTGCGCTCGGAGACGTGCAGCACGCGCCAACCCAGGGCGCAATCCAGCGGTTTGAGCACGCCCAAGATCAGCAGCAGCGCCAGGGTCGCGCGCTTGGGCCATTGCAGCTCGGAGCGCTGCATTAGCGCGGGCCCGGCCGCAGCGATCACGCACAGCGCCGCGGCGATGCTGAAGGTGTAGTTCAGGCTGCGCTGGGCGATGGGCGCGAAAAAGATCAGCGGCAGCGCGAGCCAGGCCAGCAACGCCAGTCCCTCGACTCGGCGGTGGACCAGCAGCGGTACCAATCCCAGCAGCGCGGCCAGTGCCACCAGCGGCACCTGCTGGGCCGTGATCAACCCGTTGAGGTAATAGAACCATCCGGGCCGATCGGCGTCCCACGGTCCGGCGACTTGGTTTACCGGCTGCCGCATCAGCTCGGCGTTGTGCTGCCAGGTGACCTCGATGTACGAACGCAGGAACGGCAGACTAAGCGCCAACGCCACGGCTGTGGCCAGCACGGTGAGCGCAATGGCCCGCCGCAATTGCCCGGCGTCGTGGCGTGCGCGGATTAGTGCAGCCGCGAACAGCACCAGCGTCGGTCCGGCCAGGGCCACGGCCGGAGTAGCGCGTTCGGCGATCAGCGCCAGACCGATCAGCGGGCCGATCAGCAGCGAGGGCCACAGCCGCCGCAGGCCATCGGACGATACCTGCGCCCACAGCGCCAACGTAATCAGCGCCGCGGCCAGGCAAGAGGTGTTGTAGGTGCGGCCGAACAAATAGGCCATCGGTCCCGAGCCGATCAGCGCCGCGGCGGTCAGTCCGGCCCAGCGACCGGCGAGGCGCGCGGCCAGCAAATACCCGGCGAAGATCCACAGCAGCAGACTGCCCAGCGGCACCAGCAGGCAGGTCGCCCAGCTCGGGTCCATTGCGCGAAAGCCTAGGCTCGAGAGCATGAACAGCAGCGGCGGTGTGGTCAGGAAGTGCTCGCTGCCCAGCACGAAGCGTAGCGGGTCGTCGTAGGCGTGGTTGGCCAGTGTGTGGTGAAAGCGGAAGGTCCAGTTGAGGTTGGTCACCTCGTCCACGCCGCCGGGATGGGTGGTCTGCGCGATCCACGCCAGGCCCAGCCAGAGGTGCATGGCGAGCAGCGCGATCAGCCCGATGACCGGGACGACGTTGATAACCTTGCGCATCGCGCCAGCATAACCCGCGGCGGCCACGCTCTCCAATGCTGTGATAGATTGATCGTGATGCAACAAATCTGCGTCCTGCTGATTGCCGCCTTGCTCGCTCTGACCGGTTGTGCCGGGCACGGAGTCCTGCCCCAGGAACAGGCCGCGGGACTCAGCGCGCGCGACGCCCTGGAACTGGCGCGGCCCGCTGCCAAGGACTGGGACGCGGCCGCCTTTTTAATCGGTTTAGCGGTGTGGGATCCCGATGAGTGGGGACGCGACCCCGGACCGTGGGCATTGGAGTTCGCGGCCCAGGGCCGAGGGTCGATCCTGCGTGTGGTAGTGGACCAATCCGGCGTGCTGCGCGCCGATGACAGCGACCTCTCGGCCTATGCGCAGCGCGTGGCCCTACCCGCGGATTGGATCGATTCCGACCAGCTGGCGCCGTTGCTGATCCAACGCGGCGCGTTCACGCGCCAGGGCTGGATCGCGCTCTACTTAAACTCCGACGCGCCCTGGCCCGGCGAGCAGCCGCAACCGTGCTGGCGCGCGGCGTTTGGCAATGCCGGAGCCGGAGTCTGGTACTTGATCGGCCAAGACGGTTCGGACCTGGGCACGCGCACGCCCGAGGGGTTTTAGCGTGCGCCGCGCACTCGTGCTGCTCGCGCTGATCGCGTTGGCCGCGGGCAACGCCTGGGCCGGACTCGAGGGTCCGGCGTCCCTCGACGCGGACACCGCTACTTTTATCAATTTCCACGGCGAGCCGTTCACCCTGCGCGCCGCGTTCTACAACCAGCCCGACGCCAACACCACTTACGTGCTCAGCGAAATGGACCTCGACCTGGCGCAAGACGATCTGGCAGAGCTGGCCGCGGACGGGTTCAACGCCCTGGCGCTGATCGTGCCCTGGGGCGAGGTACTCACAAGCGTGGAGCCCGGGTCCGACGGCGCGTACGGCTACGATGCGCAGAACCTGGACAAACTCGAGGCGTTGCTCGACCTGGCGGCCGACGCTGGATTGTATGCGGTGCTCAGCCTGTGCACCGTTGATCGCCTACCCCAGGGAGCGCGCGGCGTGAACTTCACGGCCCGGGCGCGGATGACCGATTCGATTGAGCGCGCGGCGTTCATCGATTCGATATCCACAATTGCCGCACGACTGGCCGACCACCCGGCGCTGCTGATCGAGTACCTGAGCATCGAGGCCATGAGCCTCAGCCGCTGGGACTACGTGCTCTCCGACCCGGCCAACCTTGCGGCGTTCCGCGAATGGCTGGCGGACGATAAGCCCTCGGCCCTGTATTGGCTTGAGCGCTGGGGAGAGCCGACGCCCGAGTGCGCCGACCCCACGGATGAGCAATGCTGGTCGTACGTCACGTTGCCCTCGTCGCCGGGCTACAGCGGATCGCCCTGGGCCCTTGACCCGGCCTGGGACAAGGTCGAGCTGTTCCATCGCTGGCACGAGGAACTGCTGATCGACCTGCTCGACGATGCACTCGCGGCGCTGCGCACGGTCGACCCCGAGGTGGCCCTGGGCTTTTTAGGACGCAGCAATATTTTAGAGTGCGATCCCAACCCGGCCTACGATCCGGCCCATGACCCGGACGCCGACTGGCTGCCGCAATCTGCGACCAGCCGCGGCCGCGAGCTGCCTAACCCGGGGGATGATCCCGGCGTCTATTGCCGCGAGATCGTCGACGACAGCGCGCTCTACGCGGCACTCGAGTCGCTGGGCTTCGACTTGGCGGCCTGGGCCTACTTCCCACAACGCCGGATCGAGGCGTTCGGCGGCGACCGGCCGCCCCTGGAGTGGCAGCTGCGCGAGCTGCTCGCCACCCATCAGTGGCTGCTCGAGACCAGCAGTCTGCCGCTTTATTGCGAGGAACTCGGCGCGCGCTCCGAACGCGACCTGCCCGACGGCGGACGTGAGGAACTGCTGGTGTCCTACGCCGCGACCCTGGACTTGCAACGCAACGTGGGGGCCGCGCTGTGGACCTGGCGCGACGATCTGCACGTCAGCTCGCCGCTCAACGACAACCCGGCCCTGCGGCGTCTAGGCGAAGGGGGGCAACCGCTGGACGTGCAGCGCGCGGGGTCGCCGTTGCTGATACCGATCCTTGGTTACAACAATGGAATGCAGCCCTACCCGATGCCCGTGGCGCTGGTCGACGATAACGATTTCTTTTTGCACAGCGCGGCCGTTGCCCCGGGTGTGCGGCTGCGGATCGAGATCACGACCCTGGGCACGCGCAACGCGGGCAGTGGATTGTGGGCGCGCATCGACTGGCTCGATCAAGCCGGCGCGCTGCTCGGGAATTATTACACCCGCTGGCCGGAGTTCGGCGCCCAGCCGGTGAGCCTAGTCGCCCTATCCGACCCTGCGCCCGAGAGATCGGCCCTGGCCGTGCTCAGCGTGGGCAGCCTCGATCCCGGCGTGCCCGTGGCGTTGATCGCTGCGGCCATGCAGCTGCCGTATTCGGACTGGGGTCTGCGCGACGTAGAGGGCGAGCCCAAGCCGGTGCTGTGG
The DNA here is from genome assembly GCA_030765605.1 of Candidatus Alcyoniella australis. Classification (NCBI taxonomy): domain Bacteria; phylum Candidatus Lernaellota; class Candidatus Lernaellaia; order Candidatus Lernaellales; family Candidatus Alcyoniellaceae; genus Candidatus Alcyoniella; species Candidatus Alcyoniella australis. The sequence continues at coordinate 182 of JAVCCG010000056.1, read as the reverse complement.
GACGAATCGTCCGACAGCGACTTGCGACGAATCAACGCGGCAAATCCATAAGCGGCTTTGAGCCGCCTATGAAAGAGGGCAGTCAAGTATCGTTGCTGGTTTTCCTCCGGCGAGGATGATTTCAGCTCCCTCCATCCGCCTATTCGAGGTCTTGCGCCTCAGATCATCGTTCGAACGGCCGT
>JAVCCG010000055.1 GCA_030765605.1 Candidatus Alcyoniella australis | reverse complement strand
TTGCGACGTGGAGGAGCCCAACGGCCAGCTCTTCCTCCACCCAAAAATAACCAAACGCGAAATCATCAATACGCGTGTGCCGCGCGTGGACTACCAGCTTTGCGACTTCTGCGGCGCCTGCGCCCGCGCCTGTCGCTTCAACGCCCTGGCCGTGTTGCAAAAATCGGTGATGATCTTCGACGAGCTGTGCCACTCCTGCGGCAACTGCCTGGCCTCGTGTCCGCGTGACGCGATCAGCGAGATCGAACGGCCGATCGGCGAGGTGTTCAGCGGGCACAGCGGCGAGGTGCGTTTTTTACAGGGCCGGCTCAACGTGGGCGAGGCCCAAAGCCCGCCGCTAATCCGCGAGGTCAAACGCCGACTGGACAGCGATCGGCTGGTGATCCTCGACGCGCCGCCGGGCACCTCGTGCCCTGCGCTGAACTCGGTATCCGGCGCGGACTTCGTGCTGATGGTCACCGAGCCCACGCCGTTCGGACTCAACGACCTCGATCTGGCCGTACAAATGGTGCGCAAGCTCGGCCTGCCCTGCGCCGTGCTGATCAACCGCGCGGACGTGGGCGACGATCGCACTTTGCGCTATTGCGCCGAGCACGAACTGGAGGTGCTGGCGCAGATCCCCGAGGATCGCGAGCTGGCGCAGGCCTACGCCCGCGGCAAGCTGGCCGTGGACGCCCTGCCCCGACTGCGGCCGATTTTCGAACAGATACTAACGCGTGTCACGGCGTTGGCCGGCGGTGCGCGATGAAACAGTTAGTAGTGCTCAGCGGCAAGGGCGGCACTGGCAAGACCAGCATCGTCGGCGCGTTCGCCGCACTGGCGGACAACGTTGCCCTGGCCGACTGCGACGTGGACGCGGCCGACCTGCACCTGATTCTCGACCCGCAGGTCGCACTCGAACACGAGTTTCTCGGCGGCCTAAGCGCGAGCAACGACCTCGAACAGTGCAGCGAATGCGGCCGCTGTCTCGAGCTGTGCCGCTTTGAGGCGATCTCGCCGCAGTTCGTCATCGACCAATTAGCCTGCGAGGGCTGCGGCGCCTGCGCCGACCACTGCCCGGTTACGAGCATCAGCCTGACCCACGAGATCGCGGGCCGCTGGTTCGAGTCCGAAACGCGCTTCGGCCCGCTGATCCACGCCCGGCTGGGCATTGCCCAGGAGAACTCGGGCAAGCTCGTGTCCCAGGTCAAGGCACGCGCGGTGGAGGTCTGCGCCCAGCGCGGAATCGAGACGCTGCTCGTTGACGGCCCGCCGGGCATCGGCTGCCCGGTGATCGCCTCGCTCAGCGGCGCGAATATGCTGCTGATTATCAGCGAGCCCTCGCCCTCGGGCCTGCACGATTTGGAACGCGTGCTGCAGCTCGCCGCGCACTTCAAGCTGCCCAGTGCGATCTGTGTCAACCGTTACGACATCGACGAAAGAATGTGTGAGCAAATCGAGGAACGCGCCGTGCAGCTCGGGGCCACAGTTGTCGGCCGCGTGCCCTTTGACAGCGCAATCACCCGCGCGCAGCTCGCGGCGCGCACACTGCCCGAGCTCGGCGAATCAGCGACCCTCGAAGTGCTGCGCGCGGTTTACAACGAGACCATGCGCTTGCTGCACAAGGAGTAGCCGTGCCGATCTACGAATACATCTGTCTTGAATGCGGCGTGCAGTTCGAACGGCTGCAAAACGCTGACGAGCCCGCGCCGGTCTGCCCGTTTTGTGAGGGCGAGGCCGCGAAGCAACTCAGCGCGCCCGGCGGGTTCGCAATCAACGGCCAAGGCCACTCATCGGACAACAGCGCGTGCTGCGGACGCGGCGAACCCTGCGATCAGCCCAAGCGCTGTTGTGAAAAATAATCGAGAACGATCCGGAAAGGACAAACGATGAAACTATTGATAACATCCGTCGGCGAAAGCCTTGACTCCGAAGTAGACCCGCGCTTTGGCCGTGCCCGCTGCATGATCCTGTATGATACTGACAGCGGCGAGCACAAGGTGCTGGGCAACGAGCAAAACCTGCATGCGATGCAGGGAGCCGGGGTCCAGGCCGGACAGTCCGTGGTCACCTCGGGCGCCGAGGCCGTGCTCACCGGCAACTGCGGACCCAAGGCCTTCGCCGTGCTCAGCAGCGCCGGAATCAAGATCTATTCTGGCGCGACCGGAACCGTACGGCAAGCGATCGAGGATTTCAAGGCCGGCAAATACCAGCCCAGCTCCGACGCCAACGTCACAGGACATTGGGTATAACGCCCACCGGCTTACGGAATCGGATCACGAATTGAAAAACAAAGTACTTGGAGTAATCCGTGCAAGATAATCAGCAACAGTCCGATCGCAAAGCGCAGATGCAGGCCCAGACCGAGCGCATAACCGAGACTTTGGCCAAAGTAAAAAACAAGATCCTGGTGATGAGCGGCAAGGGCGGCGTGGGCAAGAGCACCGTGGCCGCCAACCTCGCCGTGGGGCTGGCCAAGCGCGGGTATCAGGTCGGCCTGCTCGACATCGACCTGCACGGCCCGACCGTGCCCGGACTGCTGGGCCTGGTCGACGAACATCCGCAGACCTCGCCCGAAGGCATTACCCCGCTGCAGTTTCTGCCCAACCTCAAAGTGCTTTCAATGGGCAACCTACTGAAGAGCAAAGACGATGCGGTAATCTGGCGCGGCCCGTTGAAAATCGGCGTGATCCGCCAGTTCGTGGCCGACAGCCAGTGGGGCGATCTGGACTACCTGCTGATCGATTCCCCTCCGGGGACCGGCGACGAGCCGCTGACCGTGGCCCAGGACTTCACCGGCGTCAAAGCGTTGGTGGTGACCACGCCTCAGGAGGTCTCACTGGCCGACGTCCGCAAATCGCTGACCTTCTGCCGTTCGGTGAACATGCCGGTGCTGGGTCTGATCGAAAACATGGGCTCCTACGTCTGCCCCCACTGCGGCCACAGCGAGGCGCTGTTCGGCTCCGGCGGCGGAAAGCGCACGGCCGAAGCGGCCAAGGTGCCGTTCCTCGGCGGCATCCCCCTGGACCCGCGGGTGGTGGTATCCGGCGACGCAGGCAAGCCGCTGATGCTCCAGCAGGACGGCTGGCCGGTGCAGGCGGCCTACAACGAAATTCTCGAAAAAATCGTGGCCGCATCGTCAGGCAACGAACAGCAGCCCGCTGAATCAAAGCCATCGCAGCAGCCGCAAACGGCCGAGCCGCAGGGCTCAAGCGCAGTTACCAATATTGCGATTCCAACGGCTGAGGGCACGATGTGCGCGCACTTCGGCCACTGCGAAGTATTTACCCTGGTTAGCGTGCAAAACAACGAGATCATCGACACCAAGCAGCTTCCGCCACCGCCCCACGAGCCGGGCGTGCTGCCGCGCTGGCTCAGTGAGCAAGGGGCCAATATCATCATCGCCGGCGGCATGGGATCGCGCGCGCAGCAGTTCTTCACAGATTTCGGCATTGAGGTGCGCGTGGGTGCGCAACCCGGATCGACCCCCGAGGAGCTGGTGCGGCAATACATCGCCGGAACCCTGGCGACCGGCGACAACATCTGCGACCACTAGGCACCTTCGAGGTGCCCGCAAAGCACGCGAGCGGACCCAAATCGTGACGCGACGACCCATGCCGCGACGCGGCAAGCATCTTTGTGCAACGAGCATGGTGCGCTCACGAGTTTTGTGCCGGCTCTAAGCCGGGCGTTGAGCGGCGCATGATATGCGCCGTACGATCGATCGGCCGGAGGCAACTATGGATTTCTCGATAGGCACCTGCCTGTTCGAGGGCGTGCCCTTGGAACAGCGCCACCTGGCGCTGCTGCCCGAGTACGGCTTCAAGTACGTTGAGATCGACGGCACGCCCGAGCGCTTCGACTGGCGCGACCCTAAACGCGTGGCGCAGCTCGCCCGCTGGTTGGAAGAGTTCGGCCTCAAGCCGCGCTCGCTGCACCTGCCGTTTCACATTGATACGGACAAATCATCGTTTCACTACCTAAGCCTGTCCGAGCCCTACGAGCCCTGGCTGCGCCAGGCGTTCGAGGTCAAGGCGCAGATGGCGCGCGTGGCCGCGGACCTGGGCTGCGAGCTGCTGGTGGAGCACGGCCAGGGCGACGAGGAGGTCGAGGTCAACGGCGACGGATCGATCGCCCCGGCCAAAATCTACCGCGCCTGGACCACCGAGCAGGGCTACGACACATACCTGCGCGAGTTCGAGAAGCTGTGGAAGGTGATCGAGCCGTTGGGCCTGTACGTGGCCGTGGAGAACGTGATGAGCCCGGGCACCACAGCGGCAATGCTGGGCAGGTTCTGCGACGCCGTGGGTCATGAACGCGTGGGCCTGTGTATTGACGTGGCCCACTCCCACGTGCCCGGCGACGCGGTGCAGGATCTGCACGACGTGGGCGAGAGGCTGATCGCCGCGCACCTGTCGGACAACCACGGCCAGGACGACGAGCACCTGGTGCCGTTCGAGGGAACCATCGACTGGCCGACGGTGATGCCGCTGCTGGCCCGTGCCCCTCGCCTGCGCTCGATCACGTTGGAGATGATCGTGCCTAAGCACCAGGCGGGTGAGGCGGCCTATCGCGCCAAACTCGAAGGGACAGCCGCGGCAGTGGAGCGCTTGCGAACTTTAATCGATTAATTTCTGATACATCCCCTCGTGCGTTATAATTTGTTCGCTTATATTTGGGGCGTTCGGGGGAGGATCCCATGAAAAATTGGCGTCTAATCGTGTTGCTCTGCGCAACTTTCTTGATTTGTGCACTCGGCACGGGCTGCGGCTGCGCAGACGACGACGATGATGATGACGACGACCTGCTCGACGATGACGACGAGTCGCCCACAGGCTACGTCTGGGAACTCGAAGCCGTGTTCGAGACTGCGGATCAGGACGACTACGTAACAAACATCAGCCAAAGCGTCGACGCCGAGCAATTGGTGTTCACTGACAACCAGTACGACGGCCACACCTTCGAGCTAAACAACCTGTATTACGCCCAGCGCGAGAATAAGGGTTGGCGCGTCGAGCTGCTCGACAGTTCAGATGAATACCGCATGATCGCTCGATCGCCCTGGACTCCGCGGGCACGCCGCACGTTATCCGCCTGGGCAGCGCCGTGGGCCAGCTGCTGCACACCACGCTGGTCAGCGGCGAATGGGTCAATCAGACTATCGAGCCGATGCCCGAGTGCGGCGGCATGCTCGCCGCGGCCATCGACGGCCAGGACCGCATCCACCTGGTCTGGTACAAGT
>JAVCCG010000054.1 GCA_030765605.1 Candidatus Alcyoniella australis | reverse complement strand
GCCTTGGGCTGCGACTGATAGAAAACAGGCCGCCCGAACAATGGGCGGCCCGCTGTTTATCTGCCGGTTAGGTGCTCTCAGACAAAGCCGCAGAACGACGTGTCGTCGTCGTCGTCATCGTCGCCCATGTCGTCGTCGCCCATGTCATCGTCGTCCAGATCGTCGTCATCATCGTCGTCGTCGTCCAGGTCGTCGTCATCGTCGTCATCGCCCAGCGGCGAGCACTCGTCGCTTTCTTCAACACAGATCTCGGTCTCGTCGCAGGGATCGCCCGCGGATACGCATGCGTTGGCGTCCTCGTCGCAGCTCTCGGTTCCGGTGCAGAACTCGCCGTCGTCGCAATCGCGCGCGCTGCCCGAGCAGGCGCCCGACGAGCAGGCGTCGTTGACCGTGCAGAACTCGCCATCGTCGCAGGTCGCGCCGTTGTTGTACGACCAGCTGGTGGCCGAGCTGCCCGGGTCGCAGATGTAGCAATCGCCGTTGGTGGTCCCCGGCGGATAGCAGGCGCCGCTGATCTCGCAGCCGCCGCACATCACCGGGATGTAGGGGCAGCCCAGCAGGTTCAGGTCGAAGTAGACCCAGCGCTCGGCGCCCGAACTCGAGACGCTGGAGGCCAGGTCGTTCTTGCTGTCGTACAGCGCGTCGCCCACCTGACGTTTGTTCTCGCCAAACAGCGCGTCCATGAACTGCACGTCGAAGATATTGGAGACGCCGTACTCCGAGCCCGGCAGATACCAGCCGTAGCGCGAGTTGCCGATGTAGGCCCAGGCGCCGTTGTCGGTCTTGACCACGAAGTACTCGCCCACCGAGTCGGCCGAGCCGTAGGAGCCCGAGGACCAGCGGTTGTCGAACGATGCGCTGTAGCAGCCCTGGGAATAGGCCAGCACCGGATCGGTGTTGCTCAGAGCCACGATGTCGTCGCTGTCCAGGCCCATTACGTAGCTCGGGTTGGCGTGACCCAGGTGGTTGACGAAGTCGTAGTTGTTGGAGTTGATCGCATCGCTCACCGCGCTGGCGCTGAACGTGCCGTCGCGCTCGTAGAGCGTGCTGCTCGTCAGGCCGCTGACGTAGCCCCAGACGTGGTCCTTGTTGTCGCCGCCGTAGGTGTAGGAATCGAGCTGTTCGCCCACCAACAGCGCCTTCTTGGTGTAGCCGCTGTGCACGTGGGCAATGGTTTTGTTCAGCTGATTGGCGACCTCGGTGGAGCTGTCGGCGCTGATCCGGCCGACGTAGACGTCGGCGTAGAGGTCGACATCGCCGCCGCCGGCTCCGTCGTTGGACTCGCCCCAATACGAATCGCCGTCATTGTTCCAAGGGCCGTCCAGGGCCGCAAAGTACAGGTCGCAGGGCATGTCGTACTCGTAGGTGGAGCTGACGTTGACCTTCACTCCGCGATGCGGCAGCAGCTGGGTGCCGTTGGGATCGGTGTCGCCCACCAGCAGCACGTACTCGACGTCCCAATCGTCGTAGGCGTCCTGGATGAACTCGCGGATCTCGGCTGCGTTGTCCACGCCCGAATAGCTGCTGTAGATCTCGGAGAGGTTCTTGACGTAGGCTGATATGCCGTATGTGTCCTCGATCCAAGTCTTGTAGGAAGCCACGGACGAGACCAGGCTGGAGTTGGCGATGATCAGATAATCGTAGGTCGCGGCCGGCTCGTCGATGCGCTCGGGATAGCTTTGCAGCAGCTCGGGGTTGTCGACAAAACCGCTGATCAGCTCAAGGTCGGATTGCTTGCCGCGGAAGTTGCGCTGCCCCAGGTCCGCATCCTGGTCAGCGAGCTCGACGCGCACGTCGAGCTGCGGATAGTACAGCAGCAAGCCGGAGTCCGCGTCGTACTGTACGGGGAACAGGTTGAGCAGCAGGATGCGCGCGCCGCGCAGATGCTGGATCGAGTGCTGCTCATAGAGCTTGCCCGGGAATTCGCCCGACCACAGGAACGTCCCCTGCTGCGGTGCCGCGGCAGCCACGTTGGTGGGCAGTTGCTCGGTTGCCAGCCGCGGCTGGAACGGCTGGGGCAAGGTTACGGCCGGTCCGGCAATCACCTCGATCTTGGTCGGCACGCTGCCCTCGGGCAGCAGGATACGCGCCGGCACCATCGGCAGCATCGGCTGGCCCACGCGCTGCATTATCAGCGCTCCGGGCATGGTGGGCACGCCGTAGGGGCCATCGAGCATCAGCTCGGGTTCGTCAAAGGAATAGCTGACCTCGATCGTCTCGGGCTCGCTTGTTCCAAGGGCCAACGGCGCGACGATCAGCAGGGCTGCAATCAGACCGCAGGCGGCGATCAAGCAATGGCGTTTCATGGAAATACTCTCCGTTGCTAACTGGTGGGGCAGTCACAACCGACTGTCGGGGCAACGCGCGTTGGTATACCACAAATCGGATTTATGTTCAGTCGTTTGAGTGCTGAGTATCTATGACTCTTCGACGGGTCGGGTTCGGCGGCAACTTACTGCTCTGAGTCGTGCGCGGGCCAGGCCGCCGAGGCGAAGATCGAGAGCGTCAGCAAGGATGCGATCACCGCCAAGCTGACCAGCGTCGGGATATGCACCCAATGGCTGATCAGCATTTTCACACCGATGAACGAGAGAATCAGCGCCAGGCCCAGGTTGAGGAAGCGCAGTTTGCCCAGGACCGCGGCCAGCAGGAAATACAGCGCGCGCAGGCCGAGGATCGCGAAGACGTTGGACGAGTAGACGATGAACGGATCAGTGGAAATTCCCAACACCGCGGGCACCGAGTCAAAGGCGAAGATCACGTCGCTGAACTCGATGATCATCAGCACCAGCAGCAGCGGCGTGGCCCACAGCAGCGAGTCGCGGATTACGAAAAAGCGCGCCCCCTGCATTTGCTCGGTCACGCGCAAACGGCGGGTGGCAAAGCGCATCACCGGGCTTTTGGCCGGATCGATCTGGTCGCCGCGGCTCACGCCGAGTTTGATTCCGGTGTAGACCAGGAACGCGCCGAAGATGTAGATCATCCAGTTGAAGCGCAGCAGCAACGCGGTCCCGGCGAAGATGAATACTCCGCGCATCACCAGTGCGCCGATGATCCCCCAGAACAGCACGCGGTGCTGATACTGCTGGTCCACGCGGAAATAGTTGAAAATCACCAGGAACACGAACAGGTTGTCCACCGACAGCGACTTCTCCACCAGGTAGGCGGCGAAGAACGTGGCTGCGGCCTCGTTGCCGTGGCGGTACCAAATGTAGCTGTTGAAGATCAGCGAGATCGTGATCCAGAACGCGCTCCAGGCCGCGGCCTCGCGCATGTGGATCACGTGCGACTTGCGGTTGACCAGCCCCAGGTCCACGGCCAGCAGGCCCAGGACCACCACGAAAAAGCCGATCCACTCCAGAGTGCTGCCGCTGCCAAGCATAACGCAGGCTAACCTTTTCCAGCCCCGGATGGAACCGGATGTAAATCGCGCGCATTGGCCCGGACCGTTGCGAGCGCGCTATTATCGGGCATGGGCAAGCTGCTTCATCTGCTCTCCCAACGGCCGTCACACACCGGCAGCGGGATTACCCTCGAGGCGCTGGTGAGTCACGCCCGGGCCGCGGGATGGGACCAGCGCGTGATCGTGGGCGTGCCGCAGGACGATCCGCAGCCCGCTGTGGGCGGACTCGACCCGCAGCACGTGTGGCCGCTGGTGTTCGGAGCCGGAGAGCTGGACTTCGCCCTGCCCGGGATGAGCGACGTGATGCCCTACGTCTCCACCCGTTTTTGCACCATGTCCGATGAGCGGCTGACAGCCTACGAGACGGCCTGGCGTGCGCAGATCGCGGCTGTGGTGCGCGAGTTTGCGCCCGACGTGATCCACTCGCACCACGTCTGGATCCTCAGTTCGCTGGTCAAGGACGTGGCGCTGCAAGTGCCGGTGTTCGTGCAGTCGCACGCCACGGGCCTGCGCCAGATGCAGCTCTGCCCGCAGATCGCGCCGCGGGTGATTTCCGGCTGCCGCCGCGCTGAGCGCTTCGCAGTGCTGCACCAGGAGCACGCGGAGCAGCTCGCGCAGACACTCGAGGTAGACCCCACCCGTGTGCGCGTGGTCGGCGCGGGGTATCGCAATCAACTGTTTCATTGTGATGGTCGCAACGCGGCGCCCGGCCAAAGGCTGCTCTACGTGGGCAAATACGCCGCGGCCAAGGGCCTGCCGTGGCTGCTCGACGCATTCCAGCGCCTGCGCGCACGGCGGCCAAGGCTGGAACTGCACGTGGCGGGCAGCGGGGGCGGGACTGAGGCCGATCGCCTGGCCGACCGCATGCGCGCAATGCCCGGTGTGGTGCTCCACGGCCAGCTCGGACAACCCGCATTGGCCGCACTGATGCGCACTTGCAACGTCTGCGTGCTGCCCTCGTTTTTCGAGGGCCTGCCCCTGGTGCTGATCGAGGCCCTGGCCTGCGGCTGCCGCCTGGTGAGCACGGCACTGCCCGGTGTGGAACGCGACCTGGCCTTGCGCCTGGGCCCGGCCCTACGGCTGGTCCAACCGCCCAGACTGACCGACGTGGACACTCCCTTGCCCCAAGACCTGCCACGCTTTGTCGATGATCTGAGCACAGCCCTTAATCAGACCCTCGAATATGCGCCCCTGGACCAGACCGACTACGACCTTGCCCAGGCCCTAGAGCCCTTCACCTGGGACGCGGTCTACAGGCGGGTGGAAACAGGCTGGCAAGAGCTTATCGCCGCGAAATAACTGCTGTTATGCCTATCGATCCGACAATCGACTTCATGGGGGTAAAAGCGTCTTGTAAAAGGCTTTTGGACCTATTGATCAGCAGGTTGGAGGGGCATAGTTGGTAAAATACTTTAGGACTTGCATGCGAATTGCGATTTCAAATCACAGATTTCGTATAGGTTACGAAGCGCGTATAGTCGTTGGAATTGCAAGGTAATCGCGATTTGGCTCCATGCGATGTTCATATACTGGTTTTCCCTGCCGCGTAAGCTCTTGATTAATCAGGGTAATCTTGAAACAGCACGCATGCGATAATCTTTCGAAAAAAACCGCGATTTCCCTGTAATTTCGCCTAAGTACGAAAGGGCTTAGTTGATCGCATAGGTTCTGTTTTCGCAGGTCTGTAACTGGATGATTCTAAAGCGAAATAATCGCATGGAAAATTCGGCAAAACATTATGTCAACTACACTCCTAGCCCCGTAGTTACTCCAACCACCATGGTCTATTAAGTTGTTAAAGAGCACCTTTATATTTTACCAGGGGATGGGTGGTGTGTCAAATGGAAGTAGACTAAAATGGATGGAATACGGGTGCCGGGACGGGTTCGTTTTCACCCGCAGCAGGCCGCAGGACGCCATCTTCCCTCGCCGTGCACAAGACCAAGGCAGAGAAAACCTCGTCCACCAGCGTCAGCACTAGCGACAACAGTCCCGGAAACCTCTTCTCCTCGGACAACCGCTTCGTTTTGCAAAACCAGCTCGTCCAGCGAAAACCCGTCTTCTGACCACGCACACGCAACCTCCAGTGCTATACTCGACTCCATGGCATGAGCTCCTTTCAAATGGTTTCTTTGGAGTGTACAAAACTAGAAACCAGAATGGGGAGCTCATGTCCATTCTGCCTCTACTCACAGATTCTGGGACGGTAATAATTGATTTAAAAATAAAAAAGGTTGACAAAAGTAAAACAATTTGAATATAAATACTAAATGGGTATGTTATAGTACTTAAGTAAGGATGGACGGCTATGGATAATCCAATTCGAACTTTTATTTCCTATGCTTATGAGAAAGACAAAGAATATTTAATTTGGGTTAGACAATTGGCCGCCCGTCTTCGCCAGGACGGTATTGACGCAAGAATAGATGCTTGGAATCTACAAGGAAGTACCATTACAGAATTTATGCAGAGAGAGGTTCGTAATGCTGACAAAGTTCTGGTCCTCTGTTCTCCGGCCTACCGTAAAAAAGTTCATGATATGGAAGATGGAGAAAGAGTTACTGGTGTAGGATGGGAGTCTATGCTAATTAGTTCAGAGATTTTCAGTACGAATTGTCGCAATAAACTAATTGCTGCTTTGACAAGGGGGGGTTGGAGGCTATCTGCACCTGATTTTCTGATTGGATGGCCTTTTCATGACCTTTCTAGTCCAAAAACATTCGAAGATAATTATCGACAGCTGCTTATCGATTTGGTTGTAGGACCGACATTACCGTCTATGGGGAATACACCGCCAGGGCTTCGTGAAGATACGGAGATTAAGCCCCTGATGGTGGATAAGTCTAGTGTCGCCTTGCCGACGACTTGGGATAAAACAATATACCCAGAAGCAGGGCTTCTGAGGAAAAATATAAAGGATGGCACGGTCTTTGTTTATATATCTACAAGTTCTGTGCAATTAGGAAGTTCGTTGGGACAATTACGATCAGGCAATTGGAAGCCAAACGAACGTATTCCAGATGAATCAATACCACATACGGCCTCTATTGATGGTTTTTGGTTCGCGAGGACACCTATTACAAACAAACAGTATAAATTATTCTGCCAAGATACTGGATACGAGTTGCCGCAGAGGCTTGATGATGTATGCTTTAATGGTGATGAACACCCCGTTATTGGTGTAAGTTGGTACGATGCCAATGAATATTTAAATTGGGCTGGGCTTAGATTTCCAACGGAAGCAGAATGGGAGCGTGTTGCAGTGGGTTTGGAAAATCGGCTTTTCCCGTGGGGTAATGAGTTGCCAACATTTGAATACGCAAACTTCGGAGCGAACCGACCAGGTACCACCCCTGTATCTCAACACTTTCGGGGGGCAACACCTGAAAACATACTCGATATGGCTGGCAATGTTCTCGAATGGTGTGCAGATGACACTCGAGAATATGCACCGGGAAGGATCGACAACCCTATCGGTTCACTCAGTAATGAATTATGTGCATTGCGAGGGGGGTCGTTTAAAAGGTTAGCAAACGAAATCCGTTCACGTTATCGAGATCGTCGATCTAAAAAGAGTACATGGGGAAGTTCAGGTATCCGTGCAGCGATAGATGAGGAGGCGTTATGACTGCTGTTAAAAACTCAGCAATTATTTGTGCTCATAATGAAGAAATGACGATCGCCGGTGTTATCAATGCTGTTAGAAATGATGTTGAAGAGGTAATCGTCATCGATTCGTGTTCAACGGATGATACAGGACGGATTGCTGGAAAATGTGGCGCTTGTGTTTTTCCAGTTAATCGATTAGGCAAGCACTATGCGATTCGTGCTGGCGTAAACGTTGCGCGGGGGGAGAACCTAATTTTTATAGATGGAGATTTGCAATGCCCCCCGACCAATATTGCCGCTAGATTACTTATGAAGCTTAAGCCTGATGTTTCTCTTGTAAAGGGATATTATAAAAGAGAGCCTAATCTACCTGATACAGGACCAGGACGACTGACAGAAATTTGCGCTCGTCCTTTACTCACATTATTTATGCCCTCATTGTCTAAAATCCGCGATCCACTTTCCGGTGAATTTGCCCTTAGATATGAACTTGCTCGAAAGATCCATTTTACACCAGGTTTTTCTGTAGATCTAGGTATACTCATTGAATGTACACGATACGGTCGCATTGAAGAGGTGGAACTAGGCGTAAAATGCCACAAGCATAGGCATGTTTACGATATTGGTGCGTCCGCATTAGAAGTTGCGGCAACCATATTGGGTTTGACGAATCCAGAGAAAAGTGCGAAATTAACTCAGTATCCTCATGGGAATCGCATCGTCAAGGAAATAGATTTATCGATATTGCCACCTCTCAATGGGAGCGAGAATGATGGGTTTAATTTTACCTCCGGGTTATGAGAAGCTTCGATTCGAGGAACGCAAGATACTTGATGACATATTAAGAAAAGTATTGGCGCTTGATGATATCCAATGCCTTGTCTGGGGTGGCTCCTCAGTGTTTGGCGGAGTTGAAAGAGGATCGGATGTGGATTTATGGGCGATTGTTGCAGATCCAGAAAATGCTGAGCGTAATTTATTGGAAGACATTTCGTATATGGACACACCAATGCATGTTCATGTGCATGGATATTTACGTTGGTTTGGGCGCTTGATAACTATTCTATTTTTCCATGGATGTCGCTTCGCGGTCGATGTGGGTTTAGCTAAACCAGAGATGTTAACCGAACTTAATATTGGGCCAACATATTGGATTGTTTGGGTAAGTTCTGATATTAATAAAGAAATAATAGTAAATAGTCTACAGCCTCGCAATTTCACTTCTTCTCCAGAACTACGATCGAGTTCTTTGCTTATGAATCTGGTTAAACTGCGCAAGAGCATACGAAATTGTGACCGATGGAATGCTCATGAATACTTATCGAGGGCGCGACGAGATTTAATGGGAATAATACGCGATAAAAAAACACACATAGACCATCATTATTCTCGTCCAGAGAGAGGGCTTGAAAAACATTTAACCGCAACAGAGCACTCGGAATTAGCTTCTACACTCGCGGATATAGATCTGAAAACGGTCACACAAGCTGCAATTCGAGTGGGGCGGTTGGCCCTAGCAAAGGTACAAGAGGACCTCTCCGATTATTTGCGAGGTCAACTTATAAATGTAATAAATGAATTAGACGGTATGCCCTGCGATCGAAAGCAATCGGTTGGGCTCATTGGGGCAGGAAGAATGGGGGGAAGGCTCGTTCGACATCTTCTGGCAGCTGGGTATGAATTATATGTGGCTGATCTTGATGATCGTCGAAGTGAGTCTGCTGTTAGATTAGGTGCGACTAGGGACAATCTAGAAGGTATCTGGGAACACTGCAGAATCATTCTTTTATCTCTTCCAGCACCAGAAATTATCGAGTTAGTTCTTGAACAAATAATCAAACCTGAATGTCCAAGGCATATATTAGTTGACTTGTCGACAAACGATCCAGTACGTGTTGTTCAGGCTTCCAGCAAATGTAGGGAGTTGGGACACGGTTTTATTGATGCTCCAGTGAGTGGAGGAATTTGGGGAGCTTCGGCAGGAACGCTAACAGTAATGGTTGGTGGATCGACTGAAGATTACAAGGTTGTGCGCCCTCTCCTAGATTGCTTTGCTAGAGAAATCTTCCATGTAGGACCGTCCGGACATGGAAGCATGGCTAAGTTAATCCACAATATGGTTGGCGAGATTCAAGTCCAGGCGTTCTCGGAAGCTTTTTGTTTGGCAAAGCGATTAGGTCTTGATTCTGACGCAATATATGGTTGTCTTGCGAATGGAATGGCTGCTTCACGTATTTTGACTGATTTATACGCCAATGGTGTACTTAGACAGCAATGGCAGACTAATGTAACATTAGCAACAGCCGCTAAGGATCAGCAACTTCTATTAGAACTCGCTACTAGCGTTGGAGTAGAGCTCGATTTCAGTCGAACTGTTTATATGCGTCAGGCTGAGTTAATAAAAGAAGGAATGGGCAATTCCGATGTCACAGAAACAATTCGGTGGTTTGAGAAAAAATATGGTGTGCATATTCTAGTAGGATCGCCTCCTCTACCTCCCTTGGACAATCCAACATGAGGCCACGTGATTGGCGAAGTCGTCTCTTGGCCGAAGTGAAACAATTACTTCCAACATTAAATGCACAATTCGGTGTAACAGCGATTCACTTACTAGATATTATAAGTTGGAATGCAATATTTGAAGCTTGGGGACCGGGTATCCACGCCGCTGTTAAAGTATATAATCCAGCTGATCGGGAGGAAGAACGTGTCGCCCCGGAGTTGATCGCCAATATCCAACGAGATCTATATAACTCAGGCAATCGCGCTGTAGTTCCTCCGCTTCTAAATAAAAAGGGCGAATTAGTATTATGCAGCTTTGGTTACCGTATTATACTTTATCCTTGGATTGTTGGACACGTACCTACGAGTAGAGATATTTCCAAATGTGCAGCGTGGCTTGAAAATTTCCACCGTACAGATTACCAAACAATTATTGCAAAGTATATTAATTCTCCGAGACAATTTCGTCCTACAATCATGCCAGTGGATTGGTACGATCAAAGCAAAGCCATCTGGAAAGAAGCACAATCCCGATTGCGTGATGCTGGCGTAGATATGAAAATGCTCAGACAATTTACCGAAGGAGAGGATTTGGCAAATAAGTTACTACAAGATTATCCTATGCTTATCGAAAAGACTTCGTTGAAACTGCTGCATGGAGATTTTAAGCCATCGAATGTATTGATAACTGAAGACCGTAAATTAGCTGTTCTTGACTTCGACTGTATACAGCTTGGTCCATCAGAAGTAGATACAGCTATAGCAGCACTTTCTTTTGCTGGTGCTGATTGGAATGGCGGCAAGGTGGACGAGTATCTTTTATTATCATTTCTTGAAAAATACAGAAAAAGAAGTGAGCTTAACGGACTCGCGATGGACAACAAGCGTATTACAGCTGCTTTACGTTGGATACCACTGCGAGCACTTTCCTTTTCATTTAAAGAAGAACAAATAATGCCGCGGCTACAATTAGCAAAACAACTTGCGAAATGGTGTATGAGATGACTGTAATGTAAATTTGGATATAATCCAAAGCCTACTCGGAAAACTCTTAAGCGTTTCGTGGAAACAAGCAATCGCAAGAGACAAGAAAACCATGGTTAGCTTTCTGCGTCCCTTGCAAACAAACAATTCTTACATGCTCGATAGTTTGGTAGTATAGGCTGATGAAAGATAACGTAAACTAATTTACGCACTTTAAGAATTGAAGAGAGTCCTCTTTTCGGTCAAAAAGGGAGTTTTCCAGCAACCATTCGACCGTAGGAGGACTATATGGACCAGGACAAGTTAGTGCACAGGTCGGGATTGATCGGGTGGGTTCTCTATCAACATGCGCCGGGCAACTCGCATAGTGGCGGGAAGAAATCTACGGGTGCTGGTACCGTATCTCGATTTTGCTGAAGATCTGTTTGGCCGAGGTGAGGTTGGACAGGTAGGGATCAATGTCTTGATTTTGGACCAGGACATGGATCATCAGCAGCAGTAGGGTGCAAAGCACCAGCGGTCAAAGAAATGGTCGTTGCTCGTCCTTGACCCCGGTTTTATGCGGCTTGATAATGCGGGACAGAAAATCAACCTGGAGAAATAATGATTGGCGGCAGCATGGTTCATCCGTTGCGAATGTTCACCATTATCATTGTCTGCGTGTTGCTGCTGTTCGTGGCCTGTGGCGAGGATGGCGATGACGACGACACGGCTGACGACGGTGCGGCTGACGACGATGCGGGGGACGATGACCAGGCTCAAGATCTGGAATTGATAACGGTCGATCCGGCGTACGGCGGCTGTTCGGTGCAGACCGAGGTGCTGCTCAGCGGCCGCGGCTTCAGCGCGGGCATGCAGGTCAGTGTGGGCGCGTTGTCTGCGCTCGAGGTGCAGGTGCTGGGGCCCAATCAGGCGCGGGCCGTGTTCCCGGCGGTCGAGATCACGCAGCGCAGGCCCTACGATGTGTACGTCACTTTGGACGGCCAAAGCGACGTGTTGGGCGACGCCTTTTACTATCGTTTTGACGAGGACCCGGTGCTGTTGGTGCATGGGATCACGGGCAGCAGCGCTGATTTCGACGTGATGTACCAGCGGCTGATCGAGTTGGGCTATCCCGCGGACTACGTCTATTCGATCAATTTTTCCGACAGCGGCGGCTCCAACATCCCCAACGCTCGGGACGAGCTGGGTCTCTACGCGGCTGAGCTGCTGGCGCGCACCAACGCGGAAAAGGTCGATGTGGTGGCCCACAGCATGGGCGCGATCTCGACTCGGCTGTGGATCCAACAGTACGGCGGCGACGCGTTTGTGCGCGACGTGGTGACTCTGGCGGGCGCGAGCCACGGCAGCAGCACGATCTGCCTGACCCTCTGGTTGGGCGAGGGGGCCGATGAGATGTGCCCCTCGTACGCCGACGAGCAGCACAGCCACAACAGCGTGCAGTGGATGCTCAACGGCGACCCTGCGGCCAACGACGTGGACGAAACGCCCTTTGGCGTGGAGGAGGGCGGCACGGTCTATTGGCAGGGCGCGTTCTACTCCAACGTCGATATGACTGTCACGCCGCCGGAGTCGGCCTGCCTCAACCAAAGCCACCGCAACGACTGCTCGCACCCGGTGAACATCATGGCGCCCGGCCTGTCGCACGACGACATCATCCTCGACGTCGAGGTCTTCGACGCGGTCGTGCAACTGCTGCGCGAGCACAACAGCTCCAAGCCCTGAGGACACGCAATTATGTCGGGCGTCATCTTCGGCCCTTGACACAGTGGTTATACTTTACGTGTAACCAACGGATAAGGAGATGCGAGATGAAAAAGATACAGACCATCGCGGTGATAGGATTGGCGCTGTTCATCGGGCTGGCCGCGGCTGCTCCGGGGCGGGCCGTTGCTCAGCAACTTGACCAGCGCACGGCCGACGCACTGACGGCGGCGCTCAACGACGAGTACAAGGCCGAGGCGCTTTATGCCGCGATTATCGCGCGCCACGGTGAGGTGCGGCCGTTTTCCAACATCATTAACGCTGAGCAGCGCCACAGTGCGATGCTGATTCCGCTGTTCGAGAAGTACGGCGTGACCGTGCCGACCAACGACTGGGCCTCAAAGGTCGAGGCGCCCGATTCGCTGCTCGAGGCCTGCGAGCAGGGCGTGAGCGCCGAAGTCGAGAACGTGGCGCTCTACGACGAGTTCCTGAACTTTGTCACCCAGCAGGACATCCGCGAGGTGTTCGTCTATCTGCGTAATGCCTCGCGCGACAACCATCAGCCGGCCTTCCAGCGCTGCGTGGAGCGCGGCGGCGAGATGCCGGGACGGGGACAGGGCCAGGGAGGCCAGGGCCAGGGAGGCGGCGGCCGGGGTCGCTGATCCCAACTGTCGAACCATAGCCTCGAGGCGTGCTGAAAAGGGCTGCCCCGCGCGTTTGACTTGTGCGACCGATCGGCTAAGTTATTTTCCCGTTGGAGCGGAATTTCGCAACGGAGCACAGGCGTTATGAGCAAGCAGCAATTCAGCGTTTTAATCACCGGCTGTTCATCGGGCATCGGTCGCGCCATGGCCCTTGAAATGGCCGCGCGCGGGCATACGGTGTTCGCCACGGCGCGCAAGCCCGAGACGCTCAAGGAGCTTGAGCAGCACGGCATCGTCGGGCTCAAGCTCGACGTGACCGACGCGCGTTCGATAAGCACTGCCGTGAATCAGGCGCTTGAATCGGCCGGGCGCATCGACGTGCTGGTCAACAACGCGGGCTTCGGCCTGATGGGTCCGGCGGTTGAGCTCGAGATTGGGGCCATGCGCCGCCAGCTCGAGACCAACGTGATCGGCCCGCTGGCTTTGGTCCAGGCCGTGGTGCCGGGGATGATCGAGCGCGGCTTGGGCCGGATCGTCAACGTCGGATCGGTCTCGGGCGTGCTGGCCACGCCGTTCAGCGGCGCCTACTGTGCGTCCAAGGCCGCGTTGCACGCGCTCTCCGACTCGTTGCGCATGGAGCTTGCGCCGTTTGGAGTGCGCGTGATCACGCTCCAGCCCGGAGCCGTGGCATCGCGTTTCGGCGAGAACGCCGCGCAGCAGGTGGACCTGCGGCCCGACTCGTACTACGCCAAGCTGGCGCGTTTTATCCAGGAGCGGGCCAACGTCAGTCAAAGCGAGGCCATGCCCGCGGAGCAGTTCGCGGCCAAGGTCGCCGATGCAATCGAATCCGACGATCCGCCGGCGGTGATGGTCATCGGCGGCGCGCATACCAGCCTGCCGCTGGTCAAGCGACTGATGCCCTTGGCGCTGATCGACCGCATGCTCAGCCGCCGCTTCGGCCTGAACCTGCTGCGACCGCCCCGCAAAGAGTAATCGGCCGGGGGACAAGCTCCCCCTGCGCGTCGGGGTTTGACACGCGGCGCGGTCTCGGAAAAATTCTTCGGTGCGCCGCCATCCTGACCAGCACCGCACCACGGGGAATCGCGATGATCAAGGCCGAGCGCATCAGCGCCACCAGCAGGCAGACCAGCATCCCGCCGACCGTGGTGTTGCGTTTCCATTCCGGGCATGCCGGGGAATCCCGGGCCGTCCCTGAGCAGCCATTTGAGCGACACACCGAACACCACGTATCCGGCGAAATAGCCCAGGCACAGAGTTACTAGCTAAAACAGGTTGCTCTTCTTCTCGAGTATGCGCGGCTCCCCTGTCAGGTATTGGCTGCAAAATGGTAGACGGTGGGCCACCCCAAGGCGGCGAGGGAATGGTCCCGGATCATGGCAAAGAGAGCAAAAGTTCCAGCAGCAGGGTCCGGCCGCCAACGTCGAACACGCGGCCCGAGCCCGCGAAGTTGTAAAGCGGCACCCATGATCGGCGGTAGAGCAGCTCGATGTTCAGCCAACGTCCGGGGCGCAGTAGCACCCCGGCTGCGGCGTGCAGGCCCAGGCCGCTGTTCGAGCAGCACCCGCTCTCGATGCCCTGGCCGCGCGTGGTGTAATCCAGGTTCGAGCGCAGGTAGTGCACGCCGACCCCCGCGTCCACCAGGGGCGTGATCCAGAATCGCTCCAGCGGCGCTGCGCGCAGGCTGAACAGCGCGCTCGTCGCTTCCCAACGCAGGTCGAGCTGGGCGTTGTTGCGCGACTTACTTATCTCCGAGCGCCTGTACGTTGCGCGCGCGTCAACGCTCAACCGCGTGGTCAGCGACTGTCGCCAGCCCAGCTCGAGCTGTAACGCGTTCAACGGGCCGACATCCACGAACCGTGCCAGCTCGTCCAGGTAGGGGCTTGGTGTGAACAGGTGATATCCGCCCGCGAGCAGCGGGCCCGAGGCCGCAACAGGGGCTGTCCAGAGCAACGCGGTCGCGATCAACAGCGCGGCCCAACGACTCATCGCAAGACCTCGATGCTGTGCCGCGCGTTGTCGCAATCATCGAATCCCGCGGCCCGAACCTCGAGTGTATGGCGGCCCTCGGCCAGTGCCGAGCAGTCCACGCGCGCGCTGTACAGCGAGCCGCCGATGGGCTCGAGTTCAAGGGGCTCGTTGCTGTCGATGCTCAACGTCAGCTCCAACGGCTGATCGAACAGCCCCAGGGCGCGCACCTCGAGTTCCGCGCCGATCACATGCCCCAGGGGGTTGGATGGATTGGCGTCAGCCGCGTCTTGGGGGCTGGTGATCAACACCTGCGGTCCGCAGTCGAGGATCGCCTTGGGCGCTGAGGAGAGGTTGCCGCGGTCAATGGAAAACAGCCGCATCCGGCCGCGGCAGCCTGCGGGACGGTTAACGTACATCGCGTCGGTGTGCAGGTAGAGCACGCCCGCGTTGTGCCATTGCCCGTCGTTGTGTACGTGTCCGGCGGCGAACGCCGTAACGCCGCGCTCGGCCAGCAGGCCCTGGGGGCCGAGCAGTGATGCGATTTGGTCCTGGTCGGTGTTGTGATGGGCAAAGAGCAGCACCATCCCGCAGGGCGCCAGCGCGTCCAGCGCCGACTCGATCCAGGCCAGCTCCCGCTCGTCGATCCTCCCGCGGTTGTATCCCGGGTCCACGCTGCAAAGCGCCACGAACCCGTGGCAGCCGTCGTCGGTCTTCACGGTCCACCAATGGTGGGTCTCTTTGCTGATCGAGTAGCGCAGAAAGTGATCGAGTTCAAAGTCGAAGTAGGCGTCGTGGTTTCCCGGCAGGTCGTGATATTGACGGTCGTCATAGCAAGCGTCGAGCACGCCGCGGCGATAATCGCGCCACTGGCAGGGGAGCTGTTCGAGCACTCCGCCGTCCACCAGATCGCCGGTGGCCACCACGAACGCCGGCCGCAGCACCTGGTTGATATATTCGAGCTGTTCGCGCAATCCCTGGTAATCGCCCTTGGGGGTCAGGCCGTAATCAAAGACCGACGAGCCGTTGTCCCGCGACTGGTGCAGATCGCTGATCTGCACGAACCAGAAATGCTCGGCATAGACCCGGCCTGTGGGCGGGCCGCACTCGGAATCAATGTACTGTGGCTCGCATTCCGCCCCAGGGGAGTCGTATCCGCAGCAGCACAGGGCCGCGGCCAGGGCGAGGATTGCAATGCCGCAGGCTGTATATTTTAATATTTGAAAATACGGTGGCGATAATTTCAACATCATTTGGGGCCGTTCTCAAGGACCGATTACTCGCTGAATATGCCCTATTATTACCGGTAAGACAAATTTCCACCCAAGCGGCTCGGGGTGTGGCGGCATTGGTGCTGCTCATGAACCTGTCGCCGATGGCCGGAGGGGAGCACGCGCCCCGAGGCCTCAACGTTACTTATATTATTATAATTAAAACGTTTTTTTAGTTTGACAGGGTCTCATTGATAACGATATTTATAGTTCCTGACGGAAATTCATTCAATCGGCGAATAGAAACTACCCTTTTAATAGGGCAGACCAATATGCAAGCGAGGAGTAAATATATGAGAAGGATGCTGATCGCACTGGCGCTGTGCACGGCCATCGTGCTGGCGGCGCCGCTGGCGCAGGCTGAGGACGGATACAACGCCCAGTTGTTCTGGCCCTCGATCTTCGGCGGCAATTTCATCGCCATCGAGGATTCGCACACGCTGTGCCCAATGGGCTTCGGCGGCGGGCTGTACTTTAACTACGCCAACGGCCCGGTTGAGATCCGCATTGACGACGAGCCCGAGGCCGGCGTGCTCAACCAGCTGCTGACCGCCGACCTGTTGGCGGCCTTCGGCCCGGTGAGCTTCATCAGCGTGGGCCTGGACGTACCGGTCCACCTGCTGGCGCGCGGCCGCACCTTCGAGGATATGGCCCAGGGCGCGGAGATGTCCGAGCTGGGGACCGAGACGTCGCTTGGCGACATCCGCGCGGAGATCAAGTTCCGCATCCTGCAGCAGCATCAACACTGGCTGGGCCTGGCGCTGGCCCCCTATGCGACCTTCCCCACCGGCGACGCCGAGCGTTTCCTGGGCGAGGGGCGCATTGTCGGCGGCGCGACCCTGGCGATCGAGCACGACTTTAAAGTGCTCAACGTCGGGGCTAATGCCGGCTACATGTACCGCGGCGACTCGGACCTCTACGACGTCAACGTCGGCGACGCGTGGAAGGGCGGGCTGGGCGTATCGCGCGCCTTTGACAACGGCCTGTCGTTCTCGGTCGAGGCCTGGGGATCGTGGGTCGATTCGGGATCGGTCGATCGCTTCCAGGCCAACCCGATCGAGGTCATCGGCACACTGCGCTACACCTTCGGCGCCGGTCCGCGGGTGATCGGCGGTGCGGGCGCCGGACTGACCAGCGGCGTGGGCTGCCCGGCCTACCGCCTGGCCGCGGGCGTGGATTACTACCACTGCCGTCGCGCGCCCACCGAGGGCAAGCTCAAGGTGCTGGTGGTCGATGAGAACGACGAGCCGCTCCAGGCCAATCTCGAGATCCGCGGGCCGCTGGAGCTGGATACCTCGACCAACGGCCGCGGGCACTACACGGCCAAGGTCGAGCCGGGGATGTACGACGTGACCGGCTCCAAGGAGGGCTACTCCACGGCCACCAAGCAGGGCCAGGTGCGCATCGGCGAGACCACCGAGGTCAAGCTGGTGCTGCACAGATTGCCCACGACCCTGACGCTGATCGTGCGCGACAAGGCCACCGGCGAGCCGCTGGACGGCAAGGTGGTGTTCGACCTGGACACCGAGCAAGAGCAGACCGTGAGCGTGCCCGGCGGCGAAAAGAAGATGGAGTGGCAGCCCGGCAGCTACAAGCTGATCGCCAGCGCCAAGGGCTACGAGGATAAGTTCGACGACGTGACCGTGGTCAAGGATCAGGATAACGTCAAGGTCCTCGAGCTACGGCGCAAGATCGAGAAGCTCGACCGGATCTACTTTGACTTCGACTCCGACGTGATCCGCACCAAATCCTACCCCGTGCTCGACGACGTGGTGCGCCAGATCAACGAGCTCGAGGCGTTTGACTTCATCGTGATCCAGGGGCACTGCTCCTCGGAGGGGACCGACCAATACAACATGGACCTCTCGCGCCGTCGCGCGCAGTCGGTCAAGAACTACCTGGTGAAGAAGGGAATCGATCCGGCCAAGCTCAAGATCGAGCCCTACGGCGAGAGCAGACCGATCGCGACCAATGCAAACGAGCAAGGCCGCGCGCAGAACCGACGCGTAGAATTCATCATCGAACAGTAGAAAGTCAGGGAGTATAGATCATGAACAGAACGACCCTGCTTACAATCGCGCTGGCGCTGCTGTTCGCAGCGCCCGTGCTTGGCGCCGAGTTCGACATGGCGGCCGACGCTGACCTTAAATTCGAGGGCAACCGCACCTACAACTACTTCGGCACGGCCGTGGCCGTGGGCGACTTCGACGCCGACGGTTTCGACGACGTGGCCGTGGGCGCCCCGGGCTGGAACAGCAACGGCGACGGCGGATACCCCTACGGCCGCGTGTTCGTCTACTGGGGCGCGGATGACGACGCGATCGTCGATCTGCAGATCACCAACGACAGCGCCCAGATGGGCACGTCGTGGGAACTCGGCGCAAGCCTGGCCGCCGGAGATTGCAACGGCGACGGCATCGACGACTTGGTGATCTCAGCGCCCGGCGCGCGGATCCCCGCCACCGAGTCGGCGACGGGGGCCGTGTTCGTGGTCTATGGCCGCGCACAGTGGAGCGTCAGCCAGATCCCGCTTAATCTCTACAGCTCGCCGCAACTGCTGGCCGACGTCAACGTACTGGCAACCGACGCCTACCGCGCCTTCGGCATCTCGGTGGCGGCGGGCGACCTCAACGGCGACGGCATCGACGAGATCATCGCCAACGATCCCGTCATCAGCCGCAAGGGGCAGGTGCTGGCGTTCTTCGGCCGCGACTTCGCCGCCGAAGCGATCCTGACCATCGCTGACTTCGACCTGAAGTTCATCGCGGCCAATACCCTGCGCGGCTTCGGCAACGGCCTGGATGCGGGCGATGTCAACGGCGACGGCATCGACGAGCTGCTGATCGGCGAGCCGGTCGGCGACGGCACGGCCTACGTGATCGTCGGCCGCACCAACTGGGGCGCGCCCTACACTCAAGACCTGGCCGGCGACCCGGCCGACCTGACCATCGACAGCCGCGACGGCACCGGCGAAAACCTGGGGTTCGACATTACCTCGGGCGACTTCAACTACGACGGCATCGGCGACATCATCGTCGGCGCGCCGGAGTTCGGCCAATCGCCGGAGAAGGCATTCGGCGACGGACGGACCTACGTGTTCTACGGCTCGAGCAGCCTGCCCGCGAGCCTCGACACGGACACCGCGTCGGACATTGACGTGCTGATCCTCGGCGAGAGCGCGAGAGCCCTGCACTACGGCGTTTCCCTGGCCACGGGCGACATCGACGGCGACTGCATCGACGATATTCTCGGCGGCTCGTACCTCAACGACGAGGGCACGCGTCGCGCCTACGCGGTCTATGGCTCCGACGGCTTTCCCGCGAACCACGAGCTGAACCTGCCAGACGACGCCACGCACATCATCAACGCTGAGAGCGAGTACGATGAGTTCGGCGTGAGCGTGGCCATGGGCGATGTGAACAACGACATGCTTGCCGACATGTTGGTCGGCGCGCCGCAGATGAGCACTGAGGGACCGCCGTTTGAGTATGCTACGGGCGCGGTCTACTTGGTGTACTCGCCCGAGATCAACCTGCCGCCGGTGGCTGACGCGGGCGACGATCAGCAGGCTGACATCGACGACGAGGTGACCCTCGACGGCTCGCAGAGCTACGACCCCGAGGACCACGCGCTGACCTATGCTTGGACCCAGGTCTCCGGCCCGGACGCGACCCTGGCGGAAGCGTTGACGGTCGCCCCGAACTTCACTGTTGAAGAATGCGGGACCTACGTGTTCGAACTAATCGTCAACGACTGTTTGCAGGATTCCGAGCCCGACCAGGTGCAGGTCGATGTCGATTGCCCGGACGGCGATGACGACGACGACGAGGAACAACCTGGTATGTTCGGCACCGGAGGCTGCGGAGCCTTATAGGCAGCTTAAGGCTGGCGAGCGCGCCGGGCGCGAAGCACAACGACGCTCGCCGCGGCGGAGCAAGCGGTTTAAAGCGGCTGCTTGGATTGGGCTTGGAGCCGCTACAAAATACGCGAGCGAGCCAGGCGTAGGGAGATGTTTAGTGGGTAAGCGACTGATCGCAGTGCTCTGCGCGGCGCTGTTCGTGCTGTGTCTGGGCTGCGCCAAGCAAGGCGAACAACCGACGGCCGGGGTTGAACAACAGATGAGCGCCGAGCCGCCGGACGATTTGCCCCCGGCTCCGGCCCAGGGCACGCAGTTGGCCCAGGCCGCCGCGTTGACAGCGATCAGCAACGGCCCGTCCAGCCCCGAGCGCAAGGTGCTCTCGCAACAGCCGCTCCAGCGGCCGTGCTGGGCCATGGCCGAGGGCTACGACCGCTGCAATGTTGACCGTCCGGGACACGTGATATTCATCGGCACCTCCTCGGGCGCGGCCACGCGCGAGGGCGCGGTGCTCAACGCCTATCAGAACGCCGTGGAGAAGCTCGCCGTACACTGCCAGGGCCTTTCGGGCGATGATTCGGCAGCGGCGCGCGAGCTGGCGCGGGCCCGGGCCTACTACTACTCGGGCATCTACCAAGACGAATTTTCGCTGCTCGATGAGGACTGGAGCCAGCAGTGGCAGGAGCGCTTCCAGGACCAGATGCGGGTCTACCATCGCGCTTTCGTGCTGCTGGTTGTGACCGAGGATTTGGCGAAAAAGATCACGCCCTAGCGCGATTGGATTGATCCGATTAAATTTGGGCGGGGCGACCCGCCCGTTTTATTTTTTTGCAGGCGTGGGGGATG
>JAVCCG010000053.1 GCA_030765605.1 Candidatus Alcyoniella australis | reverse complement strand
GTCCGCCAGTAGATGAAAAGAAGTCTTAGCCTGTCTCGATTAACTGGGCGCCTTTGAGAACCCGCTGAGCAAGCCCCCGTGCGAACCAGACGACTATCTCGTCAGATTTTGGACCGGCAAGCTGAAAAGAATCTCAAACTGATTTTTGCCGAGCGCCCACCCAATAATGTTATCCAACATTATTACCCCCATTTTAATGCCACACCGCCCGGTCCGCGTTGGCGGATCGGGCGGTGCGAAATGCTGGTTGGGGAATCAGTCTACGGGATTGAAGGCGTCCTTGTCCGCGCCGCAGACCGGGCAGACCCAGTCCTCGGGCAGGTCGTCGAACTTGGTGCCGGGATCCACGCCGTTATCCGGGTCCCCGTTCTCGGGATCGAAGATGTATCCGCAGATCTCACACTCGTATTTCATCGAAGCTTCTCCTCCAATTTGGCTGCCACAGAGGCGCCCAATTCTTTGCAGCGCCTCAGTCCATCGTCGTTCACAACATACTTGATATTAATTGAGTCGACCAGATCGACTCCGGTCTGTTGCAGGTACTCCTCGATCTGTTTCACCGACTCGCCGCTCCAGCCGTACGAGCCGAAGGCCGCGCCCACCAGGTTGCGCGGTTTGAGCCCTTTTACGTAGGTCAGCACGTCGGCCATGCTCGGGAAAAGTTGGTTGTTCATGGTCGGCGCGCCAACCAGGAACGCCCCGGCGTCGAGCAACTCGGCCACCACGTCGGAGCGGTGCGAACCCTGCATCGGCATCAGCTTGACGCTCACTCCCGCAGTGCTCAGTCCCTCGCCGATGGCCATGGCCATCTTCTCGGTGGTGTGCCACATCGTGTCAAAGGCGATCACCGCCTTGTTGTAATAGTTCTGCTGCGCCCACTGGCGGTACAGATCGAGGATCAGCGGAATTTTGCTGCGCCAGATCGGGCCGTGGTCCGGCGCGATCAGTTTGATCTCGATCCCCAGGCTCGGCAGCGCGTCGAGCAGTTTGAGCACCAGCGGCGAGTAGGGAAGGATGATGTTGGCGTAATACTTGGCCGCCTCCCAGACCATCATCTGCTGGTCCAGCTCGTCGTCAAAACGCTCGGAGCTGGCCAAATGCATGCCGAACCCGTCGTTGCTGAACAGTACGCCCTCGTCGGCAAAGAAGGTGAACATGCTGTCGGGCCAGTGCAGCATGCGGGTCTCGAAGAACTGTAGGTTGGCGCCGGCCAGGTTCAGCTTCTCGCCGTTGCCCGCCTCGTGGATCTCGCGGTCCCAGTGGAAGTGCTCGCGCAGCGCCTTGACGCCCATCTTTGAGGCCACGATCTTTTCGGGTTTGGCCAGATCGAGCATGCGCGGCAGCGATCCGGAGTGGTCCATCTCGGAGTGATTGGAGATCACGTACTTGATCTTGGCCGGGTCGACCACCGAGGCGATGCGTCCGAGCATTTGCTCGAACAGCGGCGCCTTGACCGTGTCGATCAGGATCGGCTCGTCGGCCATAATCAGGTAGGCGTTGTAGGTGGTGCCGCGGCCGGTCTCGTAGCCGTGGAAGTTGCGCAGACCCCAGTCGATGGCGCCGACCCAATAGACTTGGTCGGTGATTTTAACGGCCTCGAACTCGTTGCTCATTCCTGGTCGCTCCTTTCCGCCATGAGTATTTGCAGCTTAGCCCCGAGCAGGGCCGCGTGCATCATCTCTTCGTGGATGATCGCGTCGATCTTGTTCTTGCCCAGTTCCTGCGAGACAGCCTGTTTGAGTCCTTGGTAGAAGACGATCGAGTCCTTCTCCAGGACGATGGCGGTTTGCAGCACCTGCTCGATAGTGGTTTGCGGCGTGATCTGCTCGGACGGATCTTTGTCGATCGGGATCAGGTAGCCGCCGGCCACAGCCTGCAAATAGAGGCTGGCCTGGTCGTCGGGAAACCCGAGCAGTTCGGCGAGCAGCGAGCTGTCGGCCTTCATTCTCTCGAACGCCGTCTCGTGATCATCCTCCATTGACGCCAGGTGCAGCAGCATCCGGCTGATTTCCGGATTGTCGCTCATCTGCGCGGCGCGGCGGTAGTAGCGCGCGCCGTTGCGCTCGATCTGGCAGGCGATCTCGAGGATTTCTTCCGCGTTGTACTTGTGCCCGCTCATATTTTGGGCGCGAGGTCCGGCGGCATGGTGAACACGCGCTGCGCCATCTCGCGATCGAGCATGAAAATTCCGCCGCCGCCCTTGGCGTCCTGGATCAGCCGCAGCTGCTGCACCACCTCGTCGGCCGAGGCTTCCTCCTCGACCTGCTCCTTGACGTACCATTGCAGGAAGTTGTTGCTCGCGTGGTCGCGCTGCTCGATCGCCAAATCAACCAGGTCGTTGATCATCTTCGTGACCTTGATCTCGTGCTGGTACGCGGCCTGGAACGCGGCCAGCGGCGAATCCCACGCAGTGCCCGGGCCGTCGATCTGCGCCAGCGCGACCTTGCCGCCGCGCTCGATAATGAAGGCGTAGATCCGATGGGCGTGGGTCGCCTCCTCCAGCGCCTGAACCCGCATCCAGTGCGCAAAGCCGCCGAGGTTGAGCGAATCGAAGTAGGCGGCCATCGAGTAGTAGAGGTACGAGGCGAACAGCTCGGCGTTGACCTGCTTGTTCAGCGCCTGCTCGATCTCCTTGTTCAGCATGATTTTATCCTTTCCACAACCCGTGCAGGTTGCAATATTCTCGCGCGTAGACCTGCTGGGCATCGGTACAGAACACGGCTTCGGGCGCCTGGTCCGGATGCAGGAACTTGCGCAGCACCACGTCGCCGGCGATCAGCTCTACCCATTGGATATAGTGCTTTTCGACCATCGGGTGCGGCACCTCGCCGACCTTGACCTTGTAGCCGCCCTCGACCTTCTCGATCACCGGCACGTGCTTTTCGCCCGCGGCGTCGGTGACGTTGGCCTCCAGCAGCGCCATGGGCTGGCCGCAACAGACCAGTTGCCCCTTGCCGCCGTGCAGCACCTCGACGATGTTTCCACAGATCTCGCATTTGTAGACTTGAAGCTTTTCGGCCATTTTGTTCTCCCTCTCTGGGCTAATTAATTACATCAGCACGCAACGCGTTATGCGCTGTGTCATTGTTTCTCAACCGCCGAGCGCCTCGATCAGCTTGCCTGCGATCTCGATCTCGGGCAGCGCGCCGACCAGGCTGAGCTTCTCGTTGATCACCGTATGCGGCACGCTCTGTACGTTGTAGCGCTGGGCCAGGTACGGGAACTCCGAGGTCTCGATCATCTCGCCGCGGATCAGCTCGTTGGCCATGGCAAAGCGATGCGCGGTGCGCACGGCCTTGGGGCAGTAGGGGCAGGTCGGCGAAATCAGCACCTCGATCCGAATTGGCTTGTCCACCTTCGCGAGCACGGTCAACACCTCGGGCGGCAGCCCGTGGCCGCGTCCGCCCACGTCGAGGATGTCCTCGATCAGCGTGACGAACTCGTAACCCGAGGGCACGCCGTAAAAACGGATGCCGTAGTCGCGTTCGCCGAGCACCACGGTCGCCGGCGCTTTATCGATGCCGTAGAGCTTGACCTGCTCGGAGTCGGCCACGAAGTCGAAAATCTCGAGGCTGATCCGTTCGGACAGCGCCGCTGTCTCCTGGAGCAGCTCGCGGGTGGAGCGGCAGTATTGACACTCGAACTGCTGGGTAAACATCACCAGTCGAACGTCGTTGGTCAGCGCGGAGAAGGTCTCGCGCAGCTTGGCCTGGTCCGCATCCTTTAATAGTCCCATCTTCGCCTCCTTTGGTCCGATTAGATCCTTCCGCTCATTATCAGGTCCTCGTAGGCCGCCAGCGCGGCCTTGGCCCCTTCGCCGGCGGAGATCACGATCTGCTTGTAGGGGACCGTGGTCACATCGCCCGCGCCGTAGAGTCCGGGCACGCTGGTGCGGCAGTGGCAGTCGATCTTCAGTTCCCGATGATCGGTCAGCTCGGCCAGAGCGGCGACCGGCTCGGAGTTGGGGTCCAGCCCGATCTCGATGAATACGCCCTGCAGCTCGACCTCGCGCTGCTCGCCACTGCGCCGGTCGAGGATCGTCGCTTCCTCGACCGTCTGTTCGCCGCTGATTTGAGTGATCTGGTGCATGTCCAGCAGCGTCAATTTGTCGCGGTTTTGCGCCGACTCGATCAGGATTTCGTCGGCCTGCCAGCCCTGGGCGAAGTTGATCAGCAGCACTTCGGCCCCGACCTTGAGCAGATCCAGCGCCGCGGTGAACGCCGAGTTGCCGCCACCGGCCACCGCCACCTTGCGGCCGCTGTAGAAAGGCGCATCGCAAATCGCGCAGATCGCCACGCCGCGGCCCAGCAGCCTATCCTCGCCGGGAACGCCGAGCTTGCGGTTGCGCTTGCCCGTGGCCACGATCACCGCGCGTCCGCTGTAGATCGCGCCGCCTGCGGAGCGCACGCGGAACAGCTCATCGGGCTTTGTCACCTCGACGACCTTCTCGCCGCGGGCGATGGGCACATCAAACTGCTTGACCTGCTCGGAGAACTTGGTCACCAGCTCCTTGCCGCTGATCGATTGGAACCCCAGGTAGTTCTCGATTTCGGAGGTCCAGCCCACCTGGCCGCCGAGATCGTCGGCCAGTAGCGCGGTCTTGAGCAGTTTGCGCGAGGCGTAGACCGCGGCGCTCATCGCCGCCGGACCGCCGCCGATAATCAGCAGATCATAGGTGGTTGAGTGATCGGGCCGCTGCTGCCGGTCGAGCCCTGAGAGGTCCAGGCTGAGATCGCCCAAATCCATCTGGCTGCCCTCCGCGTTAGCTCAATTAAAAGGTAAGCACCTGATAGCCAGCTTCAAGGTAGCGGCCCACGCTCGGGTGGCCGTTCATCTCGTCGCAGGCCTCGATCCCCTGATCCAGCGCGCTTTGCAACGCCCCGGTCTTATTGGCGCAGGCGCGGCACACGCAGTCGATCAGCCCCTGCTCGCGGGCCTTGGCATAGAGCGCGGCAAAGGGCTGCGTTTGGTCCTCGTGCAACAGCTTGACCAGCTTTGTGGCCGTGCCCTCGATCACGATCCGTACTTCCCAACCGCGCTCGCGCAGGTCAAAGGCGTTGAGCAGCACGTGGACGAAACACTGCGCATCGCCGTTAAACGCGAACAAAGCGGCCTTGTTCTCCATCGCGGGTCCCCCTTGAGCATCGCGGATCCGCGCTTACACGGATCAGTCGACCTTATCGAACATCTCGGCCTTGGCCCCGCAGATCGGGCAGCGCTCGGGCACCTCGCCGTCGGTGATGTACCCGCAGACCGTGCAGACGTGGTACTCGTTGTCGCGCTCGGACATCATGTCGTTGATCGCCTTCTTGTACAGATCGGCGTGGGTTTCCTCTACGTCGCGCGAAAAGCTGAAGGCCGTGGCCGCGGCGCGGTCGCCAACCTGCTCGGCCTCGGCGATCATCGGCGGCAGGGCCTGTTCCGCGGCAAAGGTCTCGGTGCCAAAGGAGCGCTCAAGGTTCTGCTCGGTGTCTTTGACGATTCCGCGCAGCGCAAGCATCTTCAGACTGTGGATCGACTCGGCCTGGGCGATGGCGCGAAACAGCCGCGCGATCTGGGCGTAGCCCTCCTTGTCCGCGACCTTGGCGAACGCCACGTTGCGAAAGTGGGCCTCGGACTCGCCCTGAAAAGCGAGCTTCAGATTTTTCAGCGTCTTCTCGTCCATTGTTGTTTTCATCCCCATTGATCCTGAAAAGTTCGGCGCCGACCCGACGATTGCAGTGCGCCGGATCGGCGCTGGAGCCGATGCTGTTACCAGTTCTCGCCCAGCAGCTCGAAATAGGACTGGGGATGTGCGCAGGCCGGGCACTTGGCCAGCGCCTCGGTCCCCTCGTGAACGTAGCCGCAGTTGATGCAGCGCCATTTGACGGTCTGCTCGCGCTTGAACACCCGACCGGCGTCGATGTTGGCCTTGAGGTCCAGGAAGCGCTTCTCGTGCTGCTTTTCGGCCACGCGCACCGCCTCGAACACCGCGGCGATCTCGTTGAAGCCCTCTTCGCGCGCGGTCTGGGCGAAATCCTTGTACATTTCGGTCCACTCGTGGTGCTCGCCGGCAGCGGACGCCTCGAGGTTGTCGGTCGTGTCGCCGATCACCCCGGCTGGGAACGCGGCCGTGATCTCGACTTCGCCGCCCTCGAGGAACTTGAAGAAGCGCTTGGCGTGCTCTTTCTCCTGGGCGGCGGTCTCGCTGAAGACCTGCGAGATCTGCACGTATCCGTCCTTCTTGGCCTTGGATGCGAAGTAGTCGTAGCGGTTGCGCGCCTGGGACTCTCCGGCGAAAGATGTCATCAGGTTCTTCTCGGTTTTGGATCCCTTGAGTTCCATTGCTCTCTCCTCGAGTTGTGATCACGGCGCAATATATTCCGCGCAGCGACCTTCGATTGTATTAGCGGTTATTATTTTTTTATCGGCCGTCGGCCAATGCCAAATCTTATTCTGTTTAGATCATATCCTATGTTGACCGGGCAACAATATGATCAGCGTCAGGTATTCCGCTCCTCCCCCAGTTGACCCAGGGGAACGTGCACGGCCGCGGTGCTGCCGTTCTCAACGGTGATGATTCCCAGCTCGCGGTGCTCGGCGCTCGCCCCGGCGAATCCGGGATTGAACAGCAACATTCCCTCCTCGCGCCGGTTGTAGGGAATGTGGGTGTGGCCGAAGATCAACACGTCGATTTTGCGCTCGGCCAGCCGCCTGAAGAAGTTGCCGAACATCGAGCGCGCTCGCTCGCGCGGCATCGAGATGAACCCGTGCAGCACGTAGAAGCGCAGTCCCGCGGCCTCGAACTCGAGGCTGCGCGGCAGGTACGCCAGCTCTTCGGGCTCGTGATTGCCGCGGATTACGCGTAGCGGCGCGATGGCTTCGAGACCGGCGAGCACCGCGGCGCTCCCAACGTCGCCGGCGTGCACGATCAGCTCGCAGCCGCGCAACGCCTCGACCACGTCCGCTCCCAGAACCCCGTGGGTGTCCGATACAACCCCGATCCGCAATCGATTCCTCCAAGATTGGCGTCCAGACCTCGCGGCATAGCTTTTCAGAGCCGGCCGCTGTTGACAACTCGGCACCGCTGTCCCTAGATTACGCCCTGGTTCGGATTATAATAATCCATGCCAGCCGCGGGCTTAACTCAGTTGGTAGAGTGTCGGCTTCCCAAGCCGAATGTCGCGGGTTCGAATCCCGTAGCCCGCTTAATTGATTGAAACGCCCCGATCGGCATTGGTCGGGGTTTTCTTATACAATGTGCCGGATGGAGCAACCCGATAAAATCCTGCGCTGCCCGCATTGCGGCGGGAGCACCACCTGGAATAGCGAGCCGCGCGGACCGTTTTGCTCCCGGCGCTGCCAGTTGATCGACCTGGGATGCTGGGCCGACGAGAAGTACTCGCTGCCCGCGGGCGAGCAGGACGACGAGTCGGGGGAGACGCCGTTTGGCCAGGACTGAGCGCAAACGCCGATCGCGCTGGTGGCTGCTGATCAGGATCCCGATCTGGCTCACGGCCGCGCTGTTGGCCCTGGCAATGGTGCTGCTGCTGACCGTCAACGTGCTGCTGCGCTCCGAGGGCTTCAACTCCTACCTTTTGGGCAAGGTCCTGCCGCCGTTGAACCAGAAGATCAACGCGCGGATCGAGGTCGGCGGGCTCTACGTCTCGCTGCTGCCGATCCACGTAATTGTGCAAGACGCGGTGTTCACCGCCATTGACGACGATTCCCCGCGGCCGTTCGCCTCGGTGGAGCTGGTGGACGCCAAGCTCGACCTGCACTACCTGATGCTGGGTCAGATCCATATCAGCGAGGTGCTGATCAAGGGCGCGGACTGCTATTTGCTGATCGACGAGCAGGGGCTGGAGAACCTGCCCAAGTTCCCAAGCTTCGGACCGCCCGAGCCGCGCGAGGGCCCGCCGCAGATCAACTTCCCGCTGACCATCAAGCAGGTGATTCTCGAGGACGTGAGCTTCGGCATGTACGTCCGGCCCAGCGAAATGCGGCTCGAGCTGCCGCAGATCCGCGGCAGCGCCTCGTGCGATCTGCTCGGCTCGGCCTACGCCGACCTGACGCTGCTGGGCGCGACCTTTGATCTAGGCGAGCAGTTGCACGAGCGGGTGGACCGGATGGTGATCTCGGACACCGAGTTCCGTTTTCCGGATTGGACCGCCAAAATCGGCCAGCTGCAGATCGAGCTGCCCGACGGCACGTTGAGCGCCTCGGGCAAGATCCGCGACGTGGTCGGCTCCAAGACCGCAGACATTGCGCTGCGCGGCGAGCTGGACCTGGCGCACGCCCGCGCGTTCGTGAGCGATCCGTCGATCGAGGGCCGGGCCCAGATCGAGATGCGGATGACCGGCGACCTGCCCGAGTTCACCATCGCCGGCACCATCGCGTCGGACCGCATCAAGATCAATCAGTTGGTGATCAACGACCTCAAGGTCGGCCTCGAGGTCGGAATCGACAGCCTGCGCGCCAATTCGTTGCGGCTGCGCACGGCCGGCGGACTGATTACGGGCACGGCCGATTTGCGCTACGGCGAGGGCGCGCCGTTGCGGGCGATGCTCAACCTGAACAACGTCGATCTCGAGACTGCGCTGCACGGCTACGGCGTGGCGATCGAGCTGGGCGGAGCGGCCTCGGGCTTCGTGCGTGTGGACGGACCGCTCTCGCCGCTGGATCTGAATCTGGACACGATCCTGGCGCTGGTCGATCCGCGCTACGGCCCGTCCAAGGCCCCGCTGATCGCGCCGCGGAGCATCAGCGTGGCGGCCAACGTGCGGCTGACCCAGGACGGGCTGAAGATCAAGCAGTCGCGCATGGCCATCGAGGACAACCAGGTGCGCGCCAGCGGCGCGGTCGGTTTTAAGGCGCAAACCATCGAGCTCGCGGCCGAGCTGGACATGCCGCACCTGGCGGCCCTGGGCCCGGTGGCGGGCAACGACCCGGCCGGCGCGCTGCAAGGCCAGGCGCGGCTAAGCGGCGCGCTGAGCGCGCCGGACATCGCGCTTAAGATCAACGGCGACGACCTGGTCTACGGCCCATATCGCGGAGGCGACCTGGCCGGCTCGATCGAGCTGCGCGGCAAACGGCTCGAGATCGCCGAGCTGACCCTGCTCACCGACCGCGGCGAGTTCCGTGCGCACGGCGGCCTGACCCTGGCCGCGCCCTACCCGCTGGACGTTGAGGCCGACATCATCAACACGCCGCTGGCCGACCTGCTGGCAGTGGCCGGGCAACAGCTCGAGCTCGAGGGGCTGCTCGAGGGGCGGGTGGTGCTCAAGGGCGACCTGGAGCGCCCCAGCGGCGCGGTGGCCGTAACCATCAGCGACGGCGCGGCCTACGGCGAGCGCTTCGAGAAGATCGAGATCTACGGCCTGCTCGACAACGGACTGCTCGACCTGCACCACATCCGGGTCCACAAGGAGCAGGACCGCATGATCGTCGCCCGCGGCCTGATCGACCTGCCCGGCCGTACGATGGACCTCAAGCTGATGACCGAGAACTTCCGCGTCGAGGACCTGGACAACCTGCGCTCGCGCGAGATCGCCGTGGCCGGCGACCTGAGCTTGGTGGCGATGGTCAAAGGCACGTTCAGCGAGCCGCAGGTCGAGGCGCGCGTGGCCCTGAGCGACGCGCTGTATTCGCAGATGACGTTGGGCGACAGCACCCTGGACATCAAGCTCGATTCCAGCGGCGCGCTGGCAGTCGAGGGGACTCTGGTCAACGAGCGGATCAAGCTCGGCGCGGGGGGTGCGCTGCTGGGCGACGATCCGCGGATCGACCTCGAGCTCTCGATCGACGAGTTCGACATGGGGCCGTACCTCGAGTTCGGCGCGGCCGCGCAGATGTACGGCGTGCTCAGCGCGGTAGTGCGCGTCGGAGTGCCGCTGAAGCGTACGGAGCAGCTCGAGGCCCAGGTCGATATCGAGAAGCTGAGCATGGGCGCGGCCGACTTCTCGCTGCAGAACATGACGCCGATCAACCTCAGCTACGCCCAGGGCCGCAT
Source organism: Candidatus Alcyoniella australis (assembly GCA_030765605.1). NCBI lineage: Bacteria > Candidatus Lernaellota > Candidatus Lernaellaia > Candidatus Lernaellales > Candidatus Alcyoniellaceae > Candidatus Alcyoniella > Candidatus Alcyoniella australis. The sequence goes on along the minus strand of JAVCCG010000053.1, from coordinate 10,631 downwards.
CGACGTCCAGGACTTCGAGCTGGGGGGCAAGGGCGTGCGCTCGCTGACCCTGACGCGCGCTCAGGTCTCGCCGCAGCTCGTGGGCTTCTACCTCGCCGGCGACATCGACATCGAGATCCTGCACGCCTTTGTGCCGATGGTGGCCGACGCCCAGGGCGCGCTGAACATCGACCTGTGGGTGACCAACGACTTTAGCAACTTCAAGCCCGAGGGCACCCTGCGCATCGAGGGCGGCCAGCTCGAGATCAAGAACTTCCCCCAACCGGTGCAGGACCTGCGGGCGATCGTCAACTTCGACCGCGATCGGGTCAACCTCGAGGTGCTCAGCGCGCGCGTCGGCGCCCAGAACCGCGATCCCAACCTCAGCGGCTCGGGGCAGGTGATGCTCGAGGGCTTCAGCCCCAAGAAGATGCGCTTCCTGCTGAGCATCAACAAGATGATCACCGGCTACGCCCCGGACCTCGACGTTAAGCTCGATTCGCTGAGCATGCTGCTCCAAGGCGAGGACGGCCGCTACGAGATCAGCGGCGAGATCAACGTCGACCGCGCGGTCTACACCAAGGACATCGACCTGATTTCGATCCTGCAGAGCTTCCGCTCGCGGCCGCCCTCGGCAGTCGCCATCTATCAGGAGCAGGAGCCGTTCGTTGATTTCAACGTGGCGGTGCACGCTCCGGACGAGCTGATCTTCTTTAACAACGTTGCCAAAATCGAGCTCGGCGGCGATTTGATCCTCACCGGCGACAACGTCGACATGGGATTGCTGGGCCACCTGTTCCTGGTCGAGGGGCGCGCCGATGTGCTGGGCAACAGCTATGAGATCAGCTCGGTCTCGATCCAGTTCTACGAGCAGGCGCGGATTTGGCCCAACTTCGAGGTCAACGCCGAGACCACGGTGCAGGACGTGAACATCCTGGTCAACGTCCACGGCGACCCGGACAACGTGGACATCACCTTCAACTCCGATCCGCCCAAGGGCGACCAGGACATCATCTCGCTGCTGACTTTGGGCATGAGCTACGATGAGTTTCAAAGCGGCGAGCAGGTGAGCACCGAGCAGGCCCTGGGCTGGACCGCCAATAAGATTATCGGCGACCGGCTGAACAAGATCGCCGGCCGCTATACCGGAATCTCGGTGGCCGTAGACACCAGCGGCGGCCGCACGCGGATCGTGATCAGCAAGGAGCTGGGCAAGGACCTGGTGGCCTCGCTCTACCGCGACGTGATCGACACCGAGATGGGCGCCGAGCTCGAGTACGGCTTTATCCGCTATCTCAAAGTCCGCGGCCTGTGGTCCAGCCGCACCAACCCCGACTACCCCCAGAGCTACGGCTCGCTGGGCGCCGGGCTGGTCTTGACGATCGAGTTCCAATGATGCGCCGCACGCTTCTCCCGCTGTTGTTGTTGATCTGCTGCGCCGTGCTGTGGCCCGGCGGCATGGCGCGCGCCGTGGAACAGGTTACCCTTGAGGAGGTGCAGCACGCCCAGTACGGCACCGAGTATTGGGGCGAGACGATCTACAAACTGCGGCTGCTGCTGCCCGAGAACATGAATCGCGGCCGAGTCGAGCGCTCGATCAAGCTGATCGAGGGTCGGCCGTTCACGCCCAGTCGCGTGCGGCGCACCATTGAGCGCATCTACCTGATGGGCAACGTTTCCGACGTGACGGTCAAGGCCAAGCACGACGACCAGGGGCGGCTGATGGTGCACGTCGAGGTTGTGCCGGGCTACACCATCCGCTCGATCTCGTTCGTCGGCTCGTCGCGTTTCAACTACGACGAGCTGTTGCGCATCTCGCGCATTATCCGTGGTACGACCTTCGAGCCCGGCGACCTGCGCCAGCAGCGGCTGCGAATCCGCGAAGCCTACCGCGACGAGGGCTACTTCGCGGTCAAGGTCCGCTCGCGCCACGAGATCGACCAGGGCGAGTACGCCGTCGACCTGTTCTTCAACATCTCCGAGGGCTCGCGCTACCGCATCGGCGGAGTGATGCTTTCGGGTTCCACGGGGATCGACGAGCGGGCAGTGCTCAAAAAGCTGCGCTGGCGCGTCGGGCGCGTGGCCAAGCGCAAACGCTTCGACCGCGGGGCCCAGCGGCTCGAGAACTACTATCGCCGTCACGGCTATCTCGAGGCGATCGTCTCGGAGCCGACCCTGGTGATCGACGACAGCGAAAACAAGGTCTACGCCCAACTGCAGATCGAGGCCGGCCGACTGATCGACGTTACGTTCGAAAAGCCCGGGTTCAGCTTTTGGCAGCGTCACTACAAAATGCGGCGCGTGATCAAGCTCAAGGACCGGCGGCGCTTCAATAAGTGGGTGATGGAGGACTGGCGCGAAGAGGTCCGCCGCCATCTGCAAGCCAAGGGATATTACGAGGCCGACGTCCAGACCCAGTACGAGCAGCCCGAGGGCGAAAACATCAAACTGATGAGCTTCAGCGTCGAGCGCGGATCCAAGGTCAAACTCGATCGCGTGGACTTCACGGGCAACGCCGAATTCGAGGAGAAGCAGCTGCGGCGGGAGCTGGACGTCGGTAACAGCTACGTGCCCGAACTGTTCACCGCCGGGCTGACCCGCGTACAGCGCAAGTACCAGTCCGAGGGCTACTTACGCGTCAAGCTCGACGAGCCCGAAGTCGACTACGAGGCCCAACGGCGGCGGATCGTGGTCAAGGTCAACCTCGAGGAGGGGCCGCGCACCCACATCAGCGGCATCGAGTTCGAGGGCAATCAGGTCTACCAGTCCGACGAGCTGGCCGCCACGCTCAAGCCGCTGTTCGCGGCCGGCGATCCCCTAGACCCCTGGAAACTCGAGGGATCGAGCACGCGCGTGCTGCAGGTCTACTTCCAGAACGGCTACATCCGCGCCAGGGTCAAGCACCGGCTGGAGTTCAACGAGGACCGCACCCAGGTACGGATCGTCTACACCGTGACCGAGGGCCAACAGTACTTCTTCGGCAACGTCTACATCCGCGGCAACGTGCTGACCCGCGATCATGTAATCCGTCGCGAGCTGTACATCGAGCAGGACGAGCCGTTCGACTACGGGCTGATCGTCGAATCCGAGCAGAACCTCAACGCCCTGGGGCTGTTTAAAAGCGTGCGCATCGCGCCGGTCAAGGCCGACCTGTCCGACCAGGTAGTCGACCTGATCTGCGAGGTCACCGAGCGGCGTTCGGGAACCATCGAATGGGGCGTGGGCTACAACACGGCCGACGGCTACAACGCCTCGTTCGAGATCGCCCACCGCAACCTGGCGGGCCACGGCCGCAAACTGACCTTCTCCAACGACCTGTGGATCACCGATCCGAGCTTCGTGCTCTCGTCGCGCAGCTCGTCGGTGGGCTTTCTCTGGCCCTGGATCGCACGCTGGCCGATGAACGGCCGGATCGTTTTCGGCAACGAGCTTAGCGAGGAGATCAGCTACAAGAAGAGCGTCTACAGCATCAGCCCCGGCGTTGAGCTGCCCCTGGGTAAGTTCTTCCGCTGGCTGCGTTCGACCCGCGACAACAAGTGGCTGGTCAACGGCTCGCGTAACATCACCCTGGGCCTGGACTACACCTTCGAGCAGAACTTTATCTACAAGATCGACGAGGACGTGATCGAGGACCGCGGTTTTCTCAAGATCGCTTCGGTCACGCCGCAGGCCATTCGCGACTCGCGCAACGACCCATACAACCCGACCAGCGGCTCGGTAAATTCGCTGGTGCTCGAGTACTCGACCCAGCCGCTGCAATCCGACGTGCACTACCTGAAATTCGTGGGTCGCACCTCGTGGTACTTCCCGCTGTTCCGCGCGCTGCCGCCGCTCAAGGGGCTGGTGTTCGCCATGCAACTGCGCGGCGGTCATGCTCAGAGCCTTGAAGACGATCTGGAGGTGCCGATCACCAAGCGTTTCTTCCTGGGCGGCAGCACCACGATTCGCGGCTTTGCCAACGACGAGATCAGCCCCCTGGGCGACGACGGCAAGACCCCGGTGGGCGGACTGGCCATGGCCCACGCCAACCAGGAGTTGCGTTTCCCCATCGCCTGGGGCCTGGGCGGCCTGCTGTTCTTTGACGCGGGCACCGTCTGGACCGACGCCAACCACGTGGACATCAGCGAGCTGCGCACATCTGCCGGAGTGGGCCTGCGCTACCTCACGCCCGTAGGGCCGATCAGCGCGGACTACGGATTTAAACTCGACCGCCTCAAGGACGAAACCCCCGGCGAGTTCTACATCACCATCGGCAACGCCTTTTAGGCACCTTTGAGGCGGCTTAGAGCCGCAGCAAAACTCGCGTAGTTCGCTGGTCGTAGCGCCACGACCTTCTCCGCGTCGAGAGATGGGGGAGGGTAATAATGTTGGATAACATTATTTGGTGGGCGCGAGCAGGGCATTGTCGAGGGATTTACGCGCGATGGATCGTTCAGCGCGTTCTCAAAGACCCTTGGTGCATCGAGACAAGCTGTTTACTACGATTATCAATTGGCGGTTGTGGCGTGGCACCTGTACCTGCCAAGTCCGATTATCAGTCCACACACGGATGAGAACGCACAGAGCGATCCATCACGCTTCAGGTTTTGTCCCGCCACTGCTCGCGCGGGGAGAGAGAGCGGCGCGGCAACGCCGGCTTAGAGCCGGTGCAAAGCTCGCGGATTACGTTGGTAGTTGACCAACAATCCACCCCGCGTCGCAGCAAGCATCGTTTAGCAACTCGTTTTCCAGGTTGCCGCGCCTGTCCCACCCCACCCTGGCTCGCGGGGTGTTGGAACGAAATTTATTTTGAGGTGGGCTGAAAAGCGTGCTCTTCCAGGTGCATGTCGAAGAAAAAATGCGTTGAGAATCCAGTAAGGCTGACATGCTGACTGTTGAGGGTCGCGGATACTGTCAAAGGCGGCATGCACTCCGACATTAAGAAATTTCGTTCCAATGCCCCGCGAGCCCCACACACAAAGATCGGTTTATCGATCTTTTCCACCATCCCCATTCGTTTGTCGCGGGGAGCATCGTTGAACCAAGAGCATGGTCCGGTCGCGTGTTTTGTGGCAGCTCCAAGCTGCCGCGAGTTTTGCCCCCGGCTCAAAGCCGGGCGCGGGGTGGATCGTTGGATTAAGACCGGCGACCTACGCGAGCATTAGAAGTGCATTTGGACGGTGGCTAGGAAGCTACGGCCGGGCTCGAACTCGGTTGAGCTGTTGCGGCGCACCCGCGCGTCGGCCAGGTTGCGTCCTTCGATCATTACGCGGATGTAGCGCGTGACCTCGAACAGCATTCGGCCGTTGTAGGTCACGTAGCCCGCGGTTTTGCGCCCTTGCAGCGGGTAGAGCCGATCGGTTTGGCCCACGCGGCGTTGGGGCGCGGCCCACTCCATGTAGGGCTCGAAGCTGATCCGCTCGTCGTCGGAATTCCAGTGCAGCAGGGTCGAGCCGAAGTACGGCGGCACGCCGTCGGCCGCCGCGTCGGCGTATTCGTCACGTCCCCAGGTGTAGGCGCCCTGGATTTGGTACATCCAGTTCAGTCCCAGCTTGAACTGCGCGTCGCCCTCGATCGAGTACAGGGTCAGCTCGCCGTTGTTGATCGCGCGCAGCAGCTTGCGGCCGCCAAGCTCGTCGCGTCCATCAAGCTGCGCGGGCTCGAGCACGAACCCTTGGTCCAGGTGCGACCAGGCGCTGCACAGGTCGAAGCGCGACTTGCCGTCGTCGTAGCGCAATCCGGCCTCAACGCTGGTCAGCCGCTCGGGCCTGATGTCGCGTGCGGGCACCAGCAGCGCTCCGGCTCCGGTCTCCAGCCCGGCGATCTGCGCCATCTCCGGGAAGCGGTAGGCGCGTTCGAAGCGGCCGAACAGGTGTAGGTCGCGGCCGACGTCGAGCACGCTGCTGATCGATTCGGCGTGATCGAAATTGTCGAGGGAGACGTCTTGGGTCGGCAGTCCTTGGATCTCGCGCCGTGCCTCGGCCCACAGCCATTCGCCGCGCGCCGCGGGCACGATATGCAGCCAGGGCAGCGGCTCGAACTCGATTTCGCTGTAGAGCCCCAGGCGTTGGGCATGCGCATCGTCGGGCAGGGCCGGCGGCGTGTTGCCCGGTCCGTCGCGGCGACCCTCGTAGCGGTCGGAGATCCAATCCGCGCCGAACAGCATGGCGAAAAAGCGCCCCATACGCAGGCTCGAGCTCAGACGCGCCTGCCCCGAGAGCGAATGCTCGCGGTCGATGGAGGGCTGTGCCGGATCGATGGGCATTGAGCGCCGTCGGTGGCGCAGATAGGCTCCGCCGGAAAGCTCGATCCACTCCAACGCCTGACCGAAATTATTGGATCGCAGGCGCAGGCGGTAGAGCTCGCGGCGCGATTCGTTAATCCGCGGCGTGTCGCCGAAGCGGTCGATATCGTGCAGGCTGATCACGGCGTCGGCATCGAGGTTTCCGCGGTCGGGCACGTTGAGGGTCATGGTCAGATCCTGGCGGCGATAGCCGTTGTCCGGCCGCCGCCCGAGGGACCCGCCCGCGTCGTGATCCTGAACCACACTGAACGAGGCCACGCCCGTCCCGCCGAAGTAATCGGTGACGTTGCTCTCCAATGCCAGCGACCCCAGCTGCTCGCCTGCGCCGCTGCCGATGCGTCCCAGCAGGCCCGAGGAGAAGTCGAAGCCCGTGCGGAAATCCTGGCGCAGCACGCTCTCGGCCGAGACCGCGCCGCCCAGTGCGCCCGAGCCGTAGAGCGACGAGGCCGGGCCGCGCACGACCTCGATGCGTCCCGTGGCCTGGGGATCGACGTAGCTCAAATCCTCGTAGGGCGCGTCGGGCCAGACCATCGGATCGGCGCTCAGCCCGTCGAGCATCAGCAGTACCCGTGGCCCGCTCAGGCCGCGCAGCACCGGCGCCTCGAGCAGCAGCGTGCGCCGCGTCAGGTAGACCGCGGGCAGCTCGAGCAGGCCGTCCTGGGCCAGCCGGTACTGGTGGCGCGAGAGCACGTGTCCGGAGAGCACGTTGCCCGTGCGCGCCGCCTGTACGCGGTCAACGGCGTAGACCTGGGCCAGCTGAAAATCTTTGTTGGGATCGGGCGGCTGGAAGTCGTGCCAGTAGAGGAACGGCTCGTCGGAGGGCTCTTCCTGGGCCGTTGCGGAGGCTGCGGCCAGCAGCAGCGCCAGCACGACCGCGGCGGCCGCGGTTCTCAAGGTTCGACCGGCCCCGCGATCTGGATGATGAAGAACAGCAGGTCTTTGTGGCTGCCGTCGGCGTTGAGCACCGGCGTAGTGACCATCGCCGGAATGTCGGTTGATAGTTCGGTGAACATCGCGAATCCGCCGTCGAACTTGCCGGGCAGCCGCAAACGGCCGTTGACCGCCAGCAGCCAGCGCGGCGCATCGGCCGGCGAGTCCAGCGGCACGGTAAAGGCCTCGACGTCGAGGTCCGCGGCCAGGTCGGCGTCCGGGTCGTCGGGCAGGCTGGTCTGGGCCCGCAGTCCGCGCAACGCCGTGCCCGCGGCCGCGCCCTGGACCATCAGAATTTTTGACGCGGTGATCGTCAGCGGTCGGACCTTGGGGTCGGTATCCGGGCCGATGGCAGCCGGGGTCCAGCTCACGTCGATGGTCAGGTAGCGGCTTTGGCCGCGGTCGATGCGGATCGGTCCCTCGGCAATCTCGCCGCGCGCAGGCTGGGCCGGACGCGTGCTCCAGTAGACCTCGGGGTAGCGGTCGCTCTCGATTCGGCGCTCGAGGGCCATCCGTAGGTTGACGCGCAGGATCACGTCGAGGAACTGTTCGGTGATCTCGCCCATGCCGCCGGGGCACGAGTCGCCGAAGCGGCCGTCGCCGTCGCAGTCGTAGAGCGTGCGGAAGTTGCGGTCCGAGTCGAACAGCGCAACTACGTCGGCGCTGCCGTTGCCGTCGATGTCGACCAGCACCCGGCGGTAGTGCTCGCCGGCTTTGTCAAAGAAAAACAGCAGGTCCGGTGTGCCGCGGGCCGCAATGTCGTGCGCCTCCCAGACCTTGCGGCCGTCGATTGCCAGCCGCCAGAGTACTTCGTTGCCCGCCTCGTCCGAACGTACATAGAGCTGCTGCGCGGCCGTGGCCGGCACGGCTAACGCCAGAATCAGAATCAGCGCGATTGCCAATCGATACGACATCAAACCTTCCCTCGTGATTGACGGCAGTCTAGCCTAACGCTACATCCGCTGCAGCAGCTTTTTTGCCCGCAGGTGGTCCGGATTGATCGCCAGCACCTTTTTCAGGGTGGCGCGCGCCTGCTCGTCGTGGCCGTTGCGGCTCTGGGCCACGGCCAGCCAGCACAGCACCTCGGTGTTCTCCGGCTCGTACTGCAGCAGCAGCTCCAGGTCCACCTCGGACTTGGCCGGGTCGCCGCCGAGTTGCGCGGGGAGCACCAGGCCGCGCGCGGCCTTGGCCTCGATCGAGAGGAAATGGTAGGGGTCCACGCCGTCCATCGCCTGCAACGCCAGGTCCACATCCGGGGCGTAGCGCGTCATCAGTTGCGGCCCCATCTGCGCCAGGGTGATGTAGGCCATCGCTCGGCCGAACATCGCCTCGATGTCTTTGGGTTTGTGCCTAAGCGCGGCCTCGAAGCGCGGAACGCTCTGAAGAATGTAACGCTGCGCCTGGTCGGCGTTGCCCTCGTAAAGTCGGATGTAGCCGACCTTGAGCAGGCACAACCCGTGGAACTTTTCCAACTCCGACCCGGGATTTTGGATCTGCGCGATCTCCTGGGCGGCCTTGAGCAGCGGCTCGGCGAGCCACTTGACGTTGCCCGCGGCGAACAACTGCAACAGCTCACGCTCGGTAGCGGCATGGGCCGCGGGGCAGATCAGGGCCAGCGCCAGCACCACGACGATCACTCGTATCCGACTTACTCGCATCCTTCCCTCCGTGACGATCGGTTGCCGGCCATGATAACCGATTCGCCGGACGATGTGGACTCATGGGAAAGCGGGCAAAAGTTCGTGTCAAAATACCATTGAGATTCAAAGGGTTAAGGTCTCCACGCCAGAGGGCTGAATTGTGGCGGTCTCACTGCCGAATGCAGGGCCGAAATCACTTGACACACCACAAAGATTTTGTATGATGGTGCCCCCTGACGCTGAATGAATCTTCATTCAGTGGCACCGGTCGAACCGCACATGGATTGCCCAATGGTTAGCAAACGGCTCGAAAGCTGTGCGCGGTATGTGGTAAACAAGCTGTTCCCAGAGGGAATTAGCTGAACGATAATTTTGCGGCCACCTTGGTCCGAGCGAACGCCGCGGCCCAGGCTCTGGACGCCCGTAGTTTCGATCTGCAAGGAGGACACCCCAAATGGCCGAAAAGAAAAAAACGATCACTTCCATGAGCCTGGAAAACCGGATTTTTCCGGTTCCGGACGCCTTCAAGGAAAAAGCGTGGATCAAGTCACGCGAGCAATACCAGAAGATGTGGGATGAGTCGATCAACGACCCCGAGGGTTTCTGGGGCAAGATCGCCGACGAATTCTGGTGGGACACCAAGTGGTCCAAGGTTCGTGAGTACGATTTCGAGAACGACATCAGCATCAAGTACTTCCTGGGCGCCAAGACCAACATCACGGTCAACGCCCTGGACCGCCATCTGGAGAAGAGCGGCGACAAGGTGGCCTACCTGTGGGAAGGCAACGAGCCTGGCGAAGAGCGCCGGATCACCTACCGCGAGCTGTACGAAGAAGTCTGCCAGTTTTCCAACGTGCTCAAGAAGCTCGGCGTGAAAAAGGGCGACCGCGTGAGCGTCTACATGCCGATGGTCCCCGAGCTGGCGATCACCTGCCTGGCCTGTGCGCGTATCGGCGCGATCCACAGCGTAGTCTTCGGCGGCTTCTCGGCCGAGGCGCTGTCCGATCGTATCCTCGACTCGGGCTGCAAAGTGCTGGTCACCACCGATGGTGTCTGGCGCGGCGCCAAGACGGTTCCGCTGAAGGGCAATGCCGACGCCGCGATGAAGATGTGCTCGGACCGCAACCACAAGGTCGATGCCTGCGTGGTCTGCAAGCGGACCGGCGGCGAGGTCGAGATGACCGAGGGCCGCGACTACTGGTGGCACGAGATGGTGGCCGACGCTCCCAAGGAGTGCGCCCCCGAGATGATGGATTCCGAAGATCCGCTGTTTGTGCTCTATACCTCCGGTTCCACCGGCAAGCCCAAGGGCGTGATGCACACCGTGGGCGGCTACATGGTCTATACGGCCACGACCTTCAAGTACGTCTTCGACTACCAGGAGGGCGACGTCTTCTGGTGCACCGCGGACATCGGCTGGGTCACGGGACACAGCTACATTGTCTACGGTCCGCTGGTCGCCGGAGCCACCTCGGTGATGTTCGAAGGCGTGCCGACCTATCCGGACGCCGGACGTTTCTGGGCCGTGTGCGCTAAGTACAAAGTTACGCAGTTCTACACCGCCCCGACCGCCATTCGCGCCATTGCCCGCGAAGGCAACACCTTCGTTGATAAGCATGATCTCTCCAGCCTGCGCCTGCTGGGCACGGTCGGCGAGCCGATCAACCCCGAGGCCTGGATTTGGTACTACGAGACCGTGGGCGGCAGCAACTGCCCGATCGTCGACACCTGGTGGCAGACCGAGACCGGCGGCATCATGATTTCCCCGCTGCCCGGCGCCATCGACATCAAGCCGGGTT